>WFOZ01001046.1 GCA_015487825.1 Planctomycetaceae bacterium | reverse complement strand
GTATAAGAGACAGGAGGTGTATTGCTGCATTGCGTATTACTTTTATCAGCCGCTGATAAAACTGAACAGCTTAAAAGGAGCAGAAGACTCAAAAGGCTCTTCTTCAAATAAGACGGTGTATTCATCAGTAATTCCTCATCGTTTATTTTTTTAAAAGACAGACCAAGTCAGTGCATCATGATTGTGTTTACAGAACGAAGCAACCCATGACCAAAGTTTTTTGATAGTGCCGCGGAAATGAAATCAGAAGAATTTAATAGTCATAGGATACGTCCAGGCTTCTCCATCATTGGCCTTGATACCACCAATGATGGGACAAATGATGCCCGCCACCGCCAAAACGGGTAACAATAAAAAGCCGACCAGAATAAAGCAAAGCGCCAGAGCGATCACGCTATATATCAAAAAAGAAAGCAGGAAATTCACCACATTTTTCCCGTGTACATCAATCCCGGGTAATTGATCTTTCTTGATCTGCCAGATCAGTATTGGCGCAATCAACCCGGCAATCGGTAGAACGTAACCGAGAAAAACAGAGAAATGAAGCAACATTGCCCAGAATCTGGTCTGTTTATCAGGTAGTTGCAAAGCCTCATGTTCTTCGAATGCTTTACCCGGCTCGTCAACTTCATCATGTTCCATTCCGGTCGCCCTTTTCGCTTTACAATGTGATACAACTGTTCGTCTATTTAACAGAAATATCGCTCTATTTGCCAGCAGAGGAGCTAATCACACTACGTACGATAACGAATGCATCCCTATCTGGATAATCACATCCTGAAAACACTCCTTTGCCTGACTCGCTGAATTCTGGATTTTCGATTCAATTACGGTTACTATAACTCTACCGGAATCTTATTGATTCCTCCTTCCGATTGTCCAACCACTTGATATCAACAGGTTTCTTCGTGATTCGTGCAGTAACCATTAACGATATCCCGTTTTCCTGTTTCGATGCAGGTAGCGGGCACGTTCTGCTTTTTGTGCACGGATTCCCGCTCGATCATACGATGTGGTCCGCTCAGCTCGATTATTTTCAGCAGGGGTATCGCGTCATCGCTCCCGATTTACGTGGATTCGGAAAAAGCGGCGGGGCAGATGATTTGTTAACAATGCAGCAGTTCTCAGAAGACCTCCATCAGTTACTTGATGTTCTTGAAATTGATGAGCCGGTTACATTGTGTGGATTTTCCATGGGAGGCTACATCGCCTGGCAGTTTGCTTTGAAATACCGCCGGCGTCTTGCCAGGCTTATTTTGTGTGACACAAAAGCAGCTGCCGATAACCAGGAAGTTCAAATGAATCGGGAAGTTGTTGCATCTCAGGTTTTGCAGGAAGGGCCGGATTTTCTGGTTGACGGAATGATTGAAAAACTGTTTGCCCCGATCAGCGGCCAAACGCAGCCAGAAATTGTTAAGCAAATTCAAAAAGTAATAAGAAGCAGTTCGCCGCTGACAATCGCAGGAGCTTCTCGCGGAATGGCTCAACGGATAGATGCGCAAAATATACTTGCGGAAATCGACCTGCCCACTCTTGTCCTGTGTGGCACCGAAGATTCAATTACCTCACTGGAAGAAATGAGACAGTTTTCCCGGGCGATGCCTGATGCAGAATTCCACGCTATCCCCGGAGCAGGACATATGGCTCCGCTGGAAAAACCGGAACTCGTTAATCATCTGATCCAGGACTTTTTATCAAAAACTGATGTATGATGTATCGAAACGTCAAGAAAGAACATTCTCAAAATGAAAATTATTGATCCTCATATCCATGTTTCCGCTCGTACAACCGATGATTACGAAGCGATGGCGGCAGCCGGAATTGTTGCGGTGATTGAACCTGCATTCTGGTTGGGACAGCCACGCACTTCAGTGGGAACATTCCAGGATTACTATTCGAGTCTGGTCGGTTTCGAACGCTTTCGGGCAGCTCAATTTGGAATCCGCCACTATTGCACAATCGGCCTGAATTCCAAAGAAGCAAACAACGTTCCTCTGGCAGAAGAAGTAATGGAACTGCTGCCGTTATATCTGGCAAAAGAGGGAGTTGTTGCAGTTGGTGAAATCGGCTTTGACGACATGACCGATGCAGAAGAACGATTCCTGCGAGAACAACTCGAACTCGCCAAACAGGTTGAACTTCCGGTAATGATTCATACGCCGCATCGCAATAAAAAACAGGGG
>WFOZ01001045.1 GCA_015487825.1 Planctomycetaceae bacterium | reverse complement strand
GTCAAATATTAATACCTCGCCCATCGAAAGTGGGGTCCTGCGCCGTTGAGATGAATCGTGGTAATGGGGAGACCCTGAATGTGGACTTGGTGTTTCCGAAATCTGAATGCTGTGTTTATAATTTCGAAAAGGATGGCACTATTACAAAGAGATACACCGGTTTTTCATTATCTAATTTTCCTAAGGACAGGTTGTAGTTATGAGAAAAGGAATCAGTATTTGTGTGTTTATTTTATCGGTTGCTTCGGTTGTCCCCTTGTCTGCTCAGACATCGCAAGAAGCTCTTACGAAATGCCAAAACCATTTGACGCGGCTCAATAGCCTCGACTACACCTTCAGATATGCCGCCTACAAATCCCCGATCAGATTTCGTTCCAGTGGAACCATGACAAGGTGTGATTATGATTTTCCTGCACGTGATCGTCATGGAAAAACTTTTATCCGATATTACATAATGGCATTTAATGGAAGCGTCTATCAGGATAAAGCAATCGGTACGATGGTTATGAGTTGCACTCATGAACCATGGAACGAAACAGGAATGTCTGGACCGTGCTGGACGCCGCTTGAATACACGTTTGAATGGTGCCGGACAAGAAAAAAACAACTTACGTGGCAAAGTCTTCATGACGATTCAACATGGAAACGGATGCGTGAACTCGCAGAGCCGGAAGTTGAGATCTTACCGATTGAAATTGGAGGTGAGCAGGTAAAATGTGCCCGTGTTATCATTCCGCGATCGGTCGGATCGGTATCTCATGTATATCTTGCTATCGATAAAGGATATCTTCCGGTAAAGCACGAGGTGTATAGTCCAAGCGGAAATCTTAGTAGCGTAATGCTTGTTAAGAAGATTCTGGAAATTACCGGCGAAGATGGTCAGGAGCCTGTCTGGTTTCCGATGGATGTCATTGCATTCCAGTCTAAAGGAAGGGGAGACCGGTTTAAAGGAAACTTCAATGTGAAGTATCAGGTAGAGCCGGAATCATTAAGCGTCAATCAAAATATCAACAAAGAAATATTTACATTGGATTATGCCGGTATCGTCAATGTCTTGCTCAATGATTTTCAGGTCTACCTTCCGCTTGAGAATCGAATTGTCTGGATTGGAGAGTAGAATTTATTAATGCAGCAGGTGGCTGCGGATAATACATCGTTCCAAACGGGCAATACCGGTGTTTTGCTCCCGGTTTTCCAGGGGCCTCGGATGCTTTGGGAACGGAATGAATTTCCAGCGGTCTACTACTTTTTAATATCGTAGCAAAGCAAGATATCCTGATCCCTGAGAAACAGTTTTCCGTCTGCTACCACCGGGCGGGCCCAGGCGCGGTTTCCGCTTCTTTCGGGCTGGTCGAATCTGCTGATGATTTTAGCTTGTTGGGGATTGGCTTCAATCAGATACATTGGCCCCTGTTCGCTTCGGAAATAGAGGTGTCCATCTGCGTAAGTGATCGCGCCTTTGCCGTTGCCTTCGAGTCGTTCTTCCCAGGTGACTGCTCCGGTTTGGATATTCAGGCAGGTCAGGATTTGTTCGTTGGAGCCATAGATAAATCCATCGAGATAGACCATGCCGCCATGGTGGTTTTTCATTTTTTTTGTTGAGTAAGCTAGCGTTTTGGAATCGCGAGAGCTGAACGTAAGAAGGGAACCTCCCGTACCATAACCTGAGGCATAAAAAACGGCATTTTTTACCGCAATCGCAGAACTGCAATTTGCTGTACCGTTTGCTGCGCTGTCGTCACCCCATATCGGTCGACCGTTACCGGCATCGATGCTAAGCAGGCCATTGTGGCAGAAGTTAATGTATTGTTTTCTGCCGTGAATCACAGCGATGATTGCAGAGGCATACCCTGCTTTGGGGTTTCCAGGCACTTTCGCCAACCAGATCGGAGCGCCACTTAGCTTGTTCAAGGCGACCATTGTTGCGGTGTTTCCGCCGGGGGTGCATATTACTTTTTCCTGATCGATCAAGGGAGATTCAGAGATGCCCCATTGAATATTCTGGGCTCCATAAGCGGTAAGAATATTTTGCTTCCAGACTTCCTGTCCGTTTTGTGCATTGAGGCAACTTAAATCACCTGAGGCACCAAGTGAATACAGGTTGCCGTTATCGTAAGTCGGAGTACTACGCGGCCCATTTCCCTGCCCATCACGAAAAATATCTCCATTGGGAGTTGCCCATAGTTCTTTGCCGGTTTGAAGATCAACCGCCAGAACAATTTCTCGCCCTTCACGGGTTCCCATTGTAAAGACCTTACCATTGGCAAGACTGACGGCTGAATATCCTTCTCCCAGATTCCGAGCCGTCCAAAGCAGTTTGGGACCTGAATCCGGCCAGCTATTCAGAAGGCCGGTTTCGAGAGAGCGATTGCTACGATTTGGCCCCAGGAATTGTGTCCAGCCAGAATCGGCTTCTAAATTTTCTTTAGGTTCTTCAGTCTTCTTTTTTCCTGAAGACTTGTTTTTTTTTGTTGGCCTGCTGGTGGATTTGGTTGATGTACCCTGTCTGCAATAAATTCGTAGTGGGGTACCAGAGGAAGAGGTGAAAACAGTGACGATATTTCCAACTTCCAACTGGGAAGCCTTTCCAGGTTTTTTGTTGATCGATACTTTTAGTTTTCGACCGTTGATGGGAAATTTTTCTGACTTTTTTCTGCTTGATGAGTAAACAGTAATCTCACTTCCGTCAGCAGAAATTTCTTTAATCGTTCCCGTAAAAGTTCCCGCCTGGGCTTCAGTAGCAACAAGGCCTAAAAATAAGAGGCAGTACAGCATATTGCGGACATTCATCAAGCGTTCTCCAGCAAGAGGAGCTTCGAGCTAAAGCCGAAGTCGGAAATTCCAATTGTCTAACCAGTGTCAGGTCATCAGGAACTGGTTAATATCTCAGTTTTTCATCTGTATTACAACTGCAATCACTGTTTAACTTCACCGAGGGAGGTATTCTATACTCGTTTTTTCTGCCCGGTTTGATATGA
>WFOZ01001044.1 GCA_015487825.1 Planctomycetaceae bacterium | reverse complement strand
GGGTAATATTACGTGCCTCGTCCGCATTAATATGTCTTGAATTTGGCATACTGGTCTATCTCGTTTCATCGACCTTTGATCTTGAAAAAGTTCTACAATAGTTCTACAAAATTTTTCACTTCAAGGCGACACCAGCCGACATGCAATCTCTTGGACCCCTGTTTTTATAGGGTATTGTGCAGGATGTGTCGGGCCGTATAGAGATATGGCGGACTTAAAATCCCTTGGCCCGGATGGGCCGTGTGGGTTCGAGTCCCACCTCGGCTATCAGTGTACACTGAATTGAATCGAATGCTCTAGAAATATAGGGAATTACGAGACTTCGTTGTACACTGCTTTCTGGCGTTTGCGCTGCAATTCTGTGGGCACAGGTTGTATCTGTTGTTATCCTGCATGACAAACACCGGGACTGATCGAAATGGGTGCACTCAAACAATCCGTGGTGTTCATGGTCGCTGGATTTACTTGTGCGGCGATCGTTGCGTATATCGATGCTTATCACGTTCTCGAAATAGATGAAAGCTTCAAATTTCGTACACCAGCCGCTGTGTGGGAGTTTCAATTCAACATCTGGTGGCCCGTGGTTCTGATCATGACTTTTCTGTTTTTATGCACTTCACAAATCGCAAGACGTGGCTTCAAAGCTAATAGTGAATCATCCTATGTAATGCTTACTTCCTTTGCAGCGATTGTGCTGGTCAGCACGCTTTACCTCGCGCCAATGGCACTGAATAATTCTGGTGTATTCCTGGTCGTCATGATTGGTGGCCCAATCGTGGCTGCTGCAACTATCGAGTATTGTCATAGGCCATAGCCAGCTACAACGATAACTAAATATCTTCACATTATTTAGAAGAACTGTTTTCAAACAATTTTCTGGCGATTGCTTTTTCTGGTGCGAGCAGGACGGTGCCGTGGCGCATCTGTTTTGTTGGCAGAGACATTTCCCGGGAGCGGTTTGTCCAATCGATCAAATTCGGGCTTGTTGCCAGGCAGTATGAATGATGGCTGCCGGGGGCGTCCCAATAGAGGTGCCAGAGTTTTTTGTATTTGAACAGCGAAGGCCCTTCTCCCATTGTATTAACGATTTCGGTGCCAGCCCCAACGATTGGCGGGCCGAGGGTTGTGTCATACGGTCCCTGCATTTTTTTGCTGAACACGAGTCGTAAATTCTTCCCTCCACGATTAGCTGCCAGTTCGTTTTTAATTACCATTACCCAGCGGTCGTCCCGGGGATTTTTGGTGTTCCGGTCGTCGTGAGCAATGAATGGATCGATCACGCTGATTTCCGGTTGCGGACTGTAGAACAGTTTCGGTTTTGTGAATGATTTGAAGTCGCGTGTGCGGATGGCATAAGTGCGATGATCGTAACCGTGCTTATCTTTGCTGCCATCGTTGTCTGCCAGATCTTTGAGTGTGGTGGAACTCCAGATAATCAGGAATTCATTTTTTTCCGGGTCCCAGTGTACTTCGGGGGCCCATGTATTTCGCACGGCTGTAAAATCCTGCCAGACGTTGATTTTCTTAGGATGACTCCAGTGCAACAGGTCTTTCGAATTGGCATAGCCGATACTGCGAGAGTTCCAGCTGGTTGTCCATACCATATGAAATATGCCATCGTGATAAACAATTGAAGGGTCGCGTGTGAGGCTTTCATTCTTCCATGCAGGGGCGGGTATAACCACTTTACCATTGTTTAGCCATTTGAAATCAAGCCCCTCTCGACTGTAAGCCAGATAAATTCCGGTCTCACCATTTCCCAAAAAGTAGGGCAGAAGAAATAATTCCGGCTCTTCTTTTTTTTCAGCGATTAATTCTACAGGTTGTGCAGCTATCGTTGCCGGGAGGAAGTTAAGAAGTAAAAACCAACTCCATAAGATCGGGCGATACCGTTTACAAATCCGGAAAGAGGCAACCATTATTTCTGACCTGTCAGCGAGATAAGTGGGATCACGATTCACATGGCAATTATTACCTGGTTGGACCGTTAATCGCAATGATAGTTTTTGATGTTTTGTAGCAGCTTTTCCCGTTTTTCGTTTTGATGAAAATATCAAGTTGATATTTTCCAGGAGTGAAAGCGGAGAGGTCCAGAACGAGCAGGCGATTTGTGGCAAGATCAAGGGTTTCATAGGTGCGAAGTTTTCCGGAACTGTCGCTCAGTGTCGCTGTCATTTTATGGCTCCCTTTTTTTACCGAACGAGTTCCCATGATTTCAAATGGAATTGCCAGGGTCGATCGTGGGAGCATAATGTATTTCGGGACATCGATCTGAGAGATCATCGGCGATTTGAACCGTAAGAGTTTGATGCTTTCAAACTCAAACTGAAGCTTTGTGCCATGCGCGTAGTTTGCTTCTGAAATGAAAAACTGCAAGTGAGCCAGCGACTTCCAGGGGTCAATCCCTTTGTCAGCCGTTCGAATCATTTCCGGAATGGAATATGAAATGCGGATTTTTTCCCGCTGGCGGTCACCCAGATCGCGTTGAATTTCGTACAAACGGCGTACCTGGCGAGAGGAAAGTGATAGCCCAAGCTGCGTCACATCATCCTGCACTTCGTCTCGATTGGAGTCGACCTGCAGTTGAACTTCCAGAAAATCGTAAGCGGTCAGGTCGAGAGTGTTTTTATTGAATGTCCGCCTGAATCGCGGCCAACCCACATGGTACTTTCCATCAGGCTGCCCGCCTGCTTTGTGATCCACATTCACATTCCATAACAACACTCCTTTTTTCGAAAGAATTTGAAGAGAGGATTCAGGAGTCTCGGCTCGCCATTGTTTGAAATCTTCTCCCAAATCGAATGACTCGATATTCCCTTGCTCTTCAGCTTGTTTAATGATTGATTTTTCAACGGCCCTGCCTTGTGCTGTACGTTCAAGATAAACAGAAGGGGCGGTTCCCTGACGTGATGCGGGAAATTTCAAAAGTTTTTCGATCAACATCGCCATTCGCCATCGCCTTGTGTTGAACTCGCTGGAGGGCCACATGTTTTTATCAAGATATCGTTCCTGCACCTCAATGGCATCCCATGTTTCCTGCAAGGTTTCGCGGGCCTGTTCAACCAGCTTGTTGCAGTTTGAGTCTGTCGAACCAACTCGCTCCCAGGCGGCTTGTTGCAGTGTGAAAATGTAGCGGGCATCGTCGTATCCTTCACGGAAGCATTCCCAGTAAATTGTCGGAATCACTTCGCCATCATCACCAATTCGTTGTCCACAGCCCGATTGTTTTGTGCGAAGGTAATCGAATGGGTCTGGGCTCATCGTCCATGCCCAATGCCAGGGAATGAGTGTTGTGTATCCACTTCGCCAAAAGCCGAAGCCGTAGGTCATGCGACCTCCTTTGCACATCACGCGGCGGTTTTTTCGTTCTCCGGCGTTATGATTCGGATAGCTCCAGTATTCGTATTTTTTGTCTGCAATTATTTTTTCATAAGGCATTGCGTACGGTTGTGAGCACCAGATATCAACATAAGGTTTATACGGAACCGCATCGGTTGCCTGAGGGTACTTCGTGGCGTAGGTTCGCACGCCCGCATCGTGGACAGCTTTGTAAACCTTCGATCCGAATTCACTTCGTGCTGCAGAAACTTCATCGATCGGACAGCAAACAATCTCCGGCCAACCTCGGTCTTTGCACTCTTTTTTCAATTGGCGAAACAATGTTGTTAATTCTTCATAGAACTCAGCGGGCGGCATTTTGTTGATATTCCAATGG
>WFOZ01001043.1 GCA_015487825.1 Planctomycetaceae bacterium | reverse complement strand
TTCCCAAGCAGGAGCTTGGGAACGAGTTGAACCTGGCGCTGTCCAGTTAAAGCTCTGGCGTTTTTTAATCTCCATGTAACGGGTCGCACTGCGTATCCCGGCTCGCCTGCTCTTTCCCATATGGTTCGCAGGTGGCGGCCCCTACGACTGAAAGAGTTTCGTGTCTGATCTTCATCTGCTTCTTCCCCTGCTCGCTGCGTTTTTGTTTGTTTGTGGATTGCTTTTTATCAAACAGGTCAGCGTGCGGAATGTCAACCCGTGGACGGTGACGTTTCTTTCGAATATCAATGCCTCGATCATCTTCTCGTTTTTGTGGTTTTATGGCGGGCCGGGCCAGCCCTGGCAGATGCTTTGGCAGCCGTTGGTCATTGCAATTTTGTACCTCCTGGGGATTGTCTTTACCTTCAACGCGATTGAACGGGGTGATGTTTCGGTCGCGACACCCGTATTCGGCGTCAAGGTTCTGATCGTTGCGATGTTTGTCACTTTTTTTGGTGGTCAAGCTCTTCCGGTGATGGTCTGGATCGCAGCAGCAATTGCATTTTTTGGAATCGTAATGATTCAATGGACAGGAACAGGACACCGCAGGCATATTCTGCTGACAATTATGTTGGCGATCCTGGCTGCAACTTCTTTTGCAACTTACGATGTCCTCCTGCAAAAATGGGCACCAGCATGGGGGCCGGGACGATTTTTGCCGCTGGTCTATTGGATCGTGGGGGTTTGTTCGGTTGTTTTCATCCCCTTTGTGCAATTCGATAAAATCATGGACCGGAAAATTCGCGGCCCTCTTTTGTTTGGTACATTTTTGATCGCTTCTCAGGCAATGTTAATCTCGTTCACACTCTCTGCGTTTGGTGATGCAACCCGTGTGAATGTGATGTACGCAACACGCGGAATCTGGAGTGTTACGTTGGCCTGGATTGTTGCCAGGCAGTGGGGAGGAAGCGAAGCTTCGGTGCCGTATCGCTGGATGCTCATTCGCCTGTGCGGAGCCATCCTGCTCACAGCGGCAGTCATACTCGCCATTCTAGGTGGTACAAACAACCCCTCCCCAATAGAACCCGATCAGCCAAAAACTGTAACCTATTCGCCCAGAGAGATAATTTCGCCGCTTTGGGTGGTGAGGAACACGCGGTTTTCTGCAATGGCAAGTCCATCCCAGGCTGGTGGGGGGACCTGAGTTTCGCCGATAACATATCCATCGGTCGTAGAAAGGACTTTCATCCGTCCATCCTGATGAACCACATACAATTTATCTTTCGCCAGCGCCATCGCAAAAATTCGGTTGTGGCGTTGCTCTCCTCGTTTCAGTTCGACCTTTTTCTTCTCTGGATCTGCGAAAGGATCTTTCGACCACTTGGCTCCTTCAGCAATACGATACGTTCGATACGGATTCCCGTTTTTCCTGGCGATGCCCCCTGCCTCCCAGCCGGTAATCCATTTGCTGTCGAACTTTTCTCCCTTGTCGAGATCAAAATCTCTGCGGAAAATATCGGTGCTGCCGTTGAGCGAACCGTATATGTTATCATCACGGAACACAACCAGCGGACGACGGGGAGCTTCTCCGGGGAAGCGGTCCTGATGACGGGCACCGTAGGTCCACGAACCGCGAGGAATCCAGACTTCGCCCGCACCTGTGTTGAGCTTCGCAAACGCATTCCACTTATCGACATCGACCTTCTTGCCATCGCGTGAAATGATCCAGCGAGACATTGCCAAACCGCCGTCTTCCGCATGAAGAAGATCGAACGGATCGAATTCCAGTCCCGAATTTTCGTAGAAATGTTTTTGAGGCAACGTGGTGATTCGCTGAACCCAGTGACGCTGGCCTGTGAGTGGATCGACAGCAAAAACAAGAATCCCGCCATCGGCCAGCGGCTGACGTCCGGCTGCAAAGTAAGCCACATCGTCCATAATCAGCACCGCACCGGGAACCGGCCAGGGTGATTCCACCTGACCGTAAACAACAATTCGTTCATCCGTGGGAGCAGCACGCAATCGCCAGACCATTTCTCCGGTGTCAGCATCCAAGGCGTAAACCCAACCCGTTGCAGAACCGAACAGGCACAAGCCACGATGAATTGCAGGAGGCGTATCGATACGACCGTTTGCGGTAAAACGCCAGCGGATTTTTCCCGATGCCGTCTCAATCGCAATCAACTCGTGTGCGTTGGGCCGGGTGACATAAGCCAGACCATTGGCAATTGTTGGTGAACTGAGCGGGCCTTTGATGACCGGGTTTTCTTTCCAATCGTCCAGAATCGGCCCGGTTCCTTTTTTTTCTGAATCGACCGAAGCATTCAAGGCAACGCTCCACCGTTTATTAAGTAGCTTTGGGCCATCGGTCACTGCGCTACTGCTTCGCCAGCGGTCGTGACGGTAAAGCGGCCAGTCAGAGGGCTGAGGATTCGCAGCCTTGGGGTCAGCTTTGGCAGATCCCTTTTCCAACAGAAATTCAATTTGATCAACAGGCAAATTCGCCGGCGAATCCTTTTCCAGAGCAGGAGCCATTGCGACAAAACCGCGAAGCATCGGCCAGCAGGTGCAGTGTTTCGGGGTGGTATAAACCAAGCCGTTTGCCGGAATCCAGCCGTTTTCGCGTGAGCAGTTTGCTTTCGTGATCCGGTTGGCAATTACCTCGCCAGACTTCAAATTGGTCATGTCCAGTTCGCCAGCAAACATGAAGTTTATCGTTGCTACCGGAGGAAAACAGTGTGTCAGTCCTGCAGGAAGAGTTTTGCGGGTTTCTCCGGTGGCTGGGTCTAACGCAGAAATCTCGACCGGCTGCCGTTTCAGTTTCTCTTTATCGCTGGTGTTGATTTTCCCTCCATGTAATATCCAAAGATCGTCCCCGATAAACATGGCCCTGGCCTGCCGGGCGTGGTTCATTCCTGGTGCATAATTTTTGGACCAGGAATGTTTTCCCGTTGCAGCCGCGACAACATGAATACCGTTGTCCGCATCGTGATCATTCAATGTAGAAACTTCGAATACCAACTGTCCCAAACCGAGTACCAGACGTTTTGTCTGCACCAGCCAGGAGTAATCGTCCCGCTGCCACTTCACAGTTCCCGATGCAGCATCCAGCAGAACAACCTGAGTCTTATCCCCTCGCCGGGTTCGCCCTTGAATGTAAGCTGCGAACTTGCCATCGGCAACAAGATATCTTGCATCAGCCGCGGGAACATTCCAAAGTTGTTTTCCGGATTCCACATCAAACGCACGAACCGTTTCGCTATCGGTGGCGATCACGCGAACCCCATCGTAGAGAAGGTTCGTCGGGTTTTTCATATCGCCCAGTTCCACAACAACTTCGCCCGTTGCAGCATCCAATGCGACCGGCTGTTTTTTCAACACGGTAAACACAAGCTTGCTCGATGCAATCGGCCGCGCGCTGTTGCGGGAAAGTCCGGAAAGTTTGAAGTCTTCTGCATTGAGATCTCCCTTTCGCAAGTCGCGATTCCAGAGCCTCAAACCATTAAAGCTGTCTCGTGCTAAAATTCCCCCATAAAAATTTCGGCCCCCTGCCGTGACCAGACCTTCGACTTCCGATGTCGCCGCAGCAATCCATCGTACACGCTGCGGTGGCCCAACCAGTGTGTCTTTCGACACGGCGTTGCCATCAGCAGCGTGCCGTGGATGAGACCAGCCATCCATCTCTTTGGGCCAGGGCTTTTGTGCGATCAGACTGGAATCGATTGTTGAGAAGTCGGAAAAACCACCCGCTTCGAGCCCCTCTTTTTTCAGGATTTTCGTATCCGCCACAACAAGCGTCCCGCCGGGAGTCAGCACTCGCATCAATTCTTCAACCGGAACAGCGTAATCACGAATGACAATCAGGTTGACGATATTTTCTGCATAAGGGAGCCGCTTGGAATTAGCCGTTTGTTCTGCCCATGCCAAACCGTAATGACCGTTTTTGCGTAAGTTCGCTCTTGCTGACTGGATCGCTTTGGAATCGGAATCGAGAATATGAATTAAATACCGACCCGTCAGGCTAAGCTCTGCCGCTGCCTGCGACTGACTGGCCCCCAGTTGAACAATCAGCCCCCCTTGCAGTCCGGCCAGTTTTGCCGGATTAAACTGAGCCTGCGCGGGACTGCCCAATGCCATAAAAAGCATCGCTGCTACGCAAAGCGACAAGGTTCGAAAGGAGTTCAGTTTCTTCATATTCGACTTCCTGATTTTGTAATACGCTTCTACCCTGACCTCGTTATCAGCCCGGAACAAAACAGAATGATTGTACCACGTTCAGGAGGAATTAAACAATCATTGATGCTTTTTTGGACTCAAAGCAATCAAAATAGAATCGGCTATACTGGAATCCGCTGTCAGGTAAGCCGGAAGTATTATCCCCGAATTACCATGCTGAAAAATATTCGGTATCCAAATTACAGCCCAAACGCGTTAGTCTCCAACGACTGATGAATAATCCGGGTTAGCTTGCTTTAGTAGCTCAAAAGCCTGGCGAACCGTAAAAACTTGTGAAATATGTGTAAACATGATCTTTTTCTGATAGAATAAGCACCAGCCTGTGGGATTTGTGCCTAAGGTTTTTTTACACTGCAAACGGTTAATTTCACTGCGTGTTGCACAGATTCTCAAGCAACTGCGCGGGCCACTTTCCGTTTCTTCGTTTATTTTTTAGAGGTTCCCATCAAGCTGTCAGGCCGGAAAGGTTTGGGCGGCATCGATATTAAATCGGAACTTTTTTCGGTGAATGCAATGTATCATCTTCTTCTGTTACGATATCCGCTGGTCCTGCTTGTCGGATTGTCTCTGAGTTGCGCAACAGTCCAGGCGGATAAACAGCTTGATGATCAATTCCCCCCCAACACAGGAACTGCAGATCATGAAGTGATCGAAAAATACGAAAAGCAACTGAAAAAAATCCAGCAGGAACTTGAATATTTGAAGATACCAGTTCCAGCTGAATTATCATTAACCGACGATGGCGTTGCCTGCCTGCTGGACTCCCCTTATTTTGCCCAGTTCCGCTCCAGTAGAACTCAACAGCGATTTCTGATCGGGCGACTCGTGGTATTGAATCATTCCAGCAAACCGCTGGAAGTGAAAACAGAAAATATCCGACTGAACATGAATGGAAAAGAGTATCGCATTAAAGAAAAAGATCTAACGCCCTCTCCCAGTTTCAGAATCGGCAACCGCCATTACGCTATATCAGAATTAAAACCTTCCGACATCATAAAAATACCCGCTGGTCACGTCGCTTCATCATGGGTCGTATTCAACAAACTGCCCGCCGGGAATGATGTCCCAAACCTTACCTTGCATGGGGAAATTGACAAGCAGATATTTTCCCTGGATGCCTCGCTTCAACACCGGGCACTACTTCGCTGGCGACGGGAACAGATTGGCCCCTTCGGAATCATTTCCCTATGTACAATTAAGGGGGAAATCAACTCCATTAATCTCGGAACCGTGATTGATGATTTTGTCACAGTAGCCACGCAAAATATTACGCGGGTAATTGTTCAGTTCTCAGAAGATGCTCCTGAAGTTGACTCCCACCTGATGCAATGGCTGCAGCTTATTGCCTCTCAGGCTGGGCGGGTCAGGAGCCGGAATACTTCTTCTGAATTTCCGATTGTCCCGGCAATGATCCGGCAAATTCACCTGGCAAACTTGCCCGGCAAAACAACCAAATCCCATTCTTCTTCCAGT
>WFOZ01001042.1 GCA_015487825.1 Planctomycetaceae bacterium | reverse complement strand
GATCTACTTGTTGAGATGGGAGCCGATGATGAAACACTCGATTTCCCGTATCTGTTCGCCCGGTCGCAGCGGATTTGCCACACACGATCCAAACGATCATTCGGGTGATATCAGTCCGCTGCTCGATATGATTCTCGAACATGTTCCCGGTCCTGAAGTGGAAGAAGACAAGCCGTTTCGCATGATTGTGACTTCACTGCAATGGTCGAAATATGTGGGACGAATTGCAACCGGACGAATTGCATCCGGAGAAGTCAAGCCGGGTGACAAATTAATTTTGATGCGAGATGAAGGGAAAGTTGAACGAGCTACTGTCGATAAAGTCGAAGTCTTCAATAATCTGGGGCGAGTTGCAGTGGAAAAAGCGACTGCGGGAGATCTGGTTTCTTTGATTGGTCTTCCCGACCCCGATATTGGCGATACCGTAGCTGATCCGGAAGTAACCGAAGCACTCCCTCGCATTAAAGTCGATGAGCCGACTCTCTCGATGACATTCACCATTAACAGTTCTCCTTTTGTGGGGAAATCGGGAAAATATGTTACCAGCAGAAACCTGCGGGAACGGTTGATGCGGGAGTTGCAGTCAAACGTGGCGCTACGTGTGGAAGAAGCAGATGTAAAAGAAAGTTTTCGGGTTTCTGGTCGTGGCCTGCTACATCTCTCGATTCTTATTGAAGAAATGCGCCGCGAAGGATATGAACTTTCTGTTGGCAAGCCGGAGGTCATTCGTAAAGAGATCGATGGAAAATGGCACGAACCGTTCGAGCATCTGGTGATTGATGTCGCTACCGATTACGTTGGTAGTGTGATGGAACTGATCACGCCACGTCGCGGTCAGATGCTGGATATGACCTCCAACGATTCCGGACAGTCTCATTTGGAATTTTCGATTCCTGCGCGTGGTTTAATCGGGTTACGAACGCGATTGCTCAATGCAACGCGTGGCGAAGTAATTGTCAACCATCGTTTTGACGGTTACCGTCCAGAGGAAGGGACGTTGCCTTCTCGAAGCAATGGTGTGTTGATTTCACAGATTACCGGCAAAGCCTCTGCATATGCATTATGGAAATTGCAGGAGCGGGCGGAAATGTTTGTTCTGCCTGGCGATGAGATTTACGAAGGGATGATTGTTGGCGAGAACTCCCGCGATAACGATCTGGTCGTTAATCCGGTTCGCGAAAAGAAACTGACCAATATTCGTTCCGCAGGGGCAGACGATGCAATCCTGCTCAAGCCGCCCCGCGAAATGTCACTGGAAATCGCGTTGGAATACGTCGAAGCAGATGAATACGTTGAGATCACCCCGGCTGCTATCCGCCTGAGAAAAATCGGTCTGACCGAACAATCACGCAAACGGAAAATGGTCAAAGCGTAGGCAAACGATGTCAATGAGCCCCTTGGTTCGTTTCGATTGTTGAGTTTGATATGCCTTGATATCATGGCGACCATTGTTTGCCTTGAGCAGAACAAGGGGAGCTCAACCGCTTTAGCGGTTGGATGTCACCAGGCGCACGATGCTCGCGCCATGTGCGTTTGGTTTCATGGAGACTTTCAGTTCATAGAGAACTCGCATGGCGCAAGCATCGTGTTGCCCGCTGCCCGCTCTCTTTTACTATTCTCATTACCTTATCTAATACCGATCAATCATGCCTCGTTACAATCCGAAAACTATTGAACCCAAATGGCAGGCATTCTGGGAAAAGAATCGTACTTTTGAAACGCCGGAGCTGCCGCCGGAAAATTCAACGGGCAAAATGTACGTGCTCGATATGTTCCCCTACCCATCGGGCAGCGGCTTGCATGTCGGACACCCCGAAGGTTACACCGCGACCGATATTGTTTCTCGTCATGCAAGAATGCAGGGGAAGCACGTGCTGCATCCGATGGGATGGGATGCGTTTGGACTTCCCACAGAACAACACGCGATTGAAACCGGCACGCATCCGCGCGAAACGACGTACAAAAATATCGATAACTTCCGCAGACAACTACAACAACTCGGCTTCAGTTACGACTGGACACGCGAAATTTCGACCACCGATGAAGATTACGTCCGTTGGACACAATGGATTTTTCTGCAACTGTTCGGCAGTTGGTACGATCCCGATTTCACCTGGACAGGACCGGATGGCAAACAGCGAACCGGCAAAGGTCGCCCGATTGATGAGCTCCTCATTCCTAAAGATATTCAGGCGGAAGGGGAAGACGCGGTTCGCAAATATCAAGACGAAAACCGCTTGGCATATCAGCTAGAAGCCCCTGTGAACTGGTGTCCTAAACTGGGAACCGTTCTTGCGAATGAAGAAGTCAACGCAGAGGGAAAAAGTGATCGCGGCAATCATCCGGTCGAACGCAGAAATTTGCGTCAGTGGATGTTACGCATCACCTCTTATGCTCAGCGGTTGCTCACGGAGTTGGATGATCTCGACTGGCCGGAATCGGTCAAACAACTGCAACGAAACTGGATTGGCAAAAGTATCGGCGCGGAAGTTGATTTTCTGATTAAAGATGACAATTCAGGAATCAGTTTTCAAAACTGGAAAGCGTCTCGTTCAAAACAGGGTTTTCTGAATCAAGCCGACGAGGCTGTTCTGCGTGTTTATACCACTCGCCCAGATACTCTGTACGGTGCAACGTATATGGTGATTGCCCCGGAACACCCTTTTGCATCGCGGTTGACTACTCCCGAACAGAAAGATGCGGTAGAACAATACATTAAAAAAACGGCTGCCAAAAGTGACCTGGATCGAACCGATTTAGCGAAAGAAAAAACGGGCGTTTTCACGGGAAGTTACGCTTTCAATCCGGTCAATGGGAAAGAGATTCCGATCTGGATCGCCGATTACGTTCTGCTCAGTTATGGCACCGGTGCGATCATGTCGGTGCCGGCTCACGATGAACGCGATCTGGAATTCGCACAAACATTTGACCTGCCTGTGATCGAAGTCGTCAAACCGACCGATGAAAAAACGCCTGCGATTGGATTC
>WFOZ01001041.1 GCA_015487825.1 Planctomycetaceae bacterium | reverse complement strand
CCTGGTCGGAGAGCCGATTGAGGAAGCGAAGTTGCCCAGCGATCCTCGCGAAATGCTGGCTGACTGGATTGCTTCTGCTGAGAATCCTTACTTCGCCAAGCATATGAGTAACCGGGTCTGGACCTGGTTGCTGGGGCGTGGGATTGTGAATGAACCTGATGATTTCCGTTCAACGAACCCACCATCAAATCCGGAGTTGCTCGATTATCTGGCTTCTGAATTTGTCAAGTCGGGTTACGATCTGAAAGCAATGTACCGGTTGATTCTGAATTCGAGAACCTATCAGCTCTCATCAATTCCCAACCAATGGAACAAAGATGATAAGGTTCACTATTCTTACTACCAGCTTAAACGCCTTTCCGCAGAGCAGTTATCTGAAGCAATCTGTCAGGTCAGTGGAGTTCCTGAAAAATATTCGGGTCTGCCACTGGGAACGCGTGCCACTCAATTACCAGATATTTCGATGCGATCTGAATTTCTGGATGTATTTGGACGTCCGAAACGATCAACACCGGTCGAGTCGGAACGAACCTGCGTAACTCATATCGGGCAGAGCCTGCAGATGATCAGTGCAGAATTCGTGGCGAGCAAACTGCGGTCCGGCAACGGAGTCGCCGCCCGAATGGCAGCTTCCGGGAGACCTGTTCCTGAAGTCATTGATGAATTGTACCTCTCTGCACTGAGTCGGTTGCCAACCGAGGCAGAGAAGAAGGTACTTCTCGCTCAGCCGATTTCTGATAAGCAACGCAGAGAAAAATTTGAAGATATGCTCTGGGTGCTGATGAACACGAAAGAGTTTCTCTACAACCACTGATAATGAGAATTCTACAATTCTGTCACATACAAAGAGGAGATAGCAATGTTTCAAATTGATATGGAATCCGGTAATCGACAACATGGTATCGCTCGTCGGGACTTTGTCCGCGTGGGAGCTTTGTCAACACTGGGACTGACAATGGGCGATTTGTTCCGCTCTCAAGCCAGTGCCAAAACTGATGATAAGAAAAAGGCACCTCGTGCTAAAGCCTGTATTGTCCTCTGGGCCAGTGGGGGACCGTCTCATCTCGATACGTTCGATCCTAAACCGGAAGCTCCAGCGGAGTATCGGGGGACTTTCAAGGCGATCGAAACTAAAACACCGGGTATGCTCATTAACGAGCATTTGCCGCTGATGGCTCAGCAGTCAGATAAATTCAGCATCATTCGCAGTCTGACTCATCCGTCGCCTTCTCATGATATCGCCAGCCATACGATGCTCACAGGTAATGTTCCTGCCCGCGGAACGATCAGCCCCAGCTATGGCTCTGTGGTTTTCCGTGAACGGGGTTATCAGGGATCGTTGCCCCCCTACGTTTCTGTTCCTTCCGGACCAAGATATGCCCAGGCCGGTTTCATCGGCGGGGCTTACAAACCGTTTTCTATTGGTAGCGACCCGAACTCAAAAGGTTTTCAGGTGAAAAGCCTGAGGCTGCCCAGCGGGATGACAGTTGAACGGTTGGAAAATCGTCGCAAGTGGTTGAATTCACTCGATTCTCTCAAGCAGACGATGAGTGATAATGCCGAGTTGAAAGTTCTCGATGAATTTTATCAGCGTTCTTACGACATGATCAGCTCACCTAACGCTTCCAAGGCTTTCGATCTGAGTGCTGAAGATGACAAGGTGCGGGATCGGTACGGACGAAATACGATGGGACAAAGTTGCTTGCTCGCCAGACGGCTGGTCGAATCGGGTGTCTCGTTCGTGCATGTTGATCGAGGTGGCTGGGATACGCACGCGACAAACTTCGAGACTCTCAAAGGGGCTCGCTTGCCGGAATTGGATCAGGCATTTTCCGCTTTACTGGAAGACCTGGCTCAGCGAGGCATGTTGGACAGTACGATGGTCGTCTGGATGGGTGAATTCGGTCGAACTCCAAAGATCGATTATGCCCCACGTTGGCAGGGTGGCCGACACCATTACTGTAAAGCTTTCTGCTCGGTTGTTGCAGGCGGTGGTTTCAAAGGTGGGCATGTAGTCGGTCTCACCAGCGAATTCGGTGAAGAGGTTAAAGAACGTCCTGTACTCCCTTGGGATCTGGGGGCGACCATGTTTACACAACTGGGGATTCCTTACGACAAAACCTATGTCGAGCGGGATCGAAACATCCGGTTGTTGCCTTACGGAACCAGCCTCATCAGCGGAGGCATGCTCAAAGAAATTGCAGACGTATAATTTAGGCGATCATCATATTTCAGGGGGACTGAGATCATGCGAGTTACTTGTAGATTGCTTCCGGCAACTTCCATTCAAACGATTATTCTGGGAATGACTTTCCTGGTTGGTATGCCTTTGCTTGCGAGCCAGGTATTGGGGGCCGATAAAAAACCGGTGCCCAAGCCAAGTTTTCCTGCAGTTCAGCCTCGACTCTATTACCTGGAGCCCTCTGGTGTTACCAAAGGGACATCAGCCGTCGTTCAGGTTCGTGGAGCATCTCTGAATACGACCACAGCTGTCCGGGTTGATGGTCGTGGCGTAACGGCCGAGCTGGTCCCACTGGATAAGGGAAAAAAATACAGTTCAAATGTGATAAGTGTTAAGCTCACCGCCGCTGCAGATGCTGCACCGGGACTGCACGAACTTCGTCTGGTAACAGCAGGGGGAGCCTCTAATGTGGTACGCTTTGCTGTAGGAACATTGCCGGAGTTTGTAGAAATTGAACCGAACAATGAAGATACCACAGCGACCCGCCTGGAGAAGCTTCCTGTCGTAATTAGTGGTGTTGTCAGTCGTGGTGAAGACAGAGACTGTTTTCGATTCAAAGCCAAAAAAGGCCAGCAAATGGTCTTCGAACTTTGTGCTCGTGGTTTGCATCCTTATATCAGTAATCAACGCCCCGGTTGGCTCGAAGGGATTCTTTCGCTACGGGAAATCACTAAAGTTGCTCCGGTTATCGATGCCCAGATAGCAGCACAGAAATTAGTCGTTGAGAAGACCGCTACGGTTAAGCAGCTGAATCAGACAGTCAAAAATGCCAATGCTGTTTTGAAAAAAGCAAATGCTGAAAAAAATGCCGCTCAAAAAGTTGCAACTGCCAAAGCTGCCGTTGCAGCGAAGGCAACCAAAAAGGCCGCCGCAGAAAAAGCGACCGATGCGGATAAAGCCGCTGCAACAAAAGCGAATAACGAAAAGGCAGCAGCAGATAAAACTCTGGCAGCCAAAGCAGCTGCTGCGAAACAGGCTGCCGATAACGTAAACAAAATCAGGCAGAGTCTCAATCAGACAAATACGGAACTGGCTACTGCCAGAAAGCAACTTTTAGATAAAACTGTCGCAATGAATAAAGTGGCCAACCATGCGACTCAGGCTGGTCGCCGTATTGCTTATTCGGACCACTCGGGAGGAAAAACAGATCCCGTGTTGATACATACATTCGCAAACGATGGTGAATATGTCATTGAAGTTCGTGACGATCTCTACCGCGGTCGAGCAGATTTCAGTTACCGTTTAAGCGTTGGAGAGGTTCCCTACATCCAGCAGACTTATCCCGCTGGTGCAAAGCGAGGCAGTAAAGTTGAAGTTCAACTGGCAGGTGTTAATCTGGGAGGTGCAAAAAAAGTCGCTGTTTCACTTCCTGGAGATGCTCCTGTCAATCAGCCATTTGTTCGAAATCTGAATACACCTAAAGGGTGTTCCAACGATTTTTCTCTACAACTGGGAGTTGATCCGGAACTTCTGGAAGTCGAACCAAACGACGCTCCTGAAAAAGCGACTCCGATCAAATTTCCCGTTACAGTTAACGGAATCATTCAACAGCCGGGTGATTATGATTATTACCAGTTTGCTGCCACTAAAGGTCAGCGAATTATATTTTCAGTCATCAGCCAGGCTTTCGGTTCCCCTTTGGATTCCCGTCTCGATCTGTATGACGACAAAGGGAAGCGATTGAAGTTCAATGACGATGTGGGCACTGTTGCTGACTCTGTTATTGATCACACATTTGCCAAAGAAGGAAACTATACAATTCGTATAGGAAGTACTATTGGTGGGGGTGGAGCAGACCACGTCTATCGGCTCGACGCCCATCCTCCCCGACCGGACTTTTCTCTGATTGTGGATCCGGATAACCCACGAGTTTCTGCTGGTGGAAGCGTTGCTTTGCGAGTTATTGCAAAACGTATTGACGGATTTAAGGGAGACATCGTTCTGACGGTAAAAAATGCTCCTTCAGGTGCTGTTGTCAGTCCTGCCACGATCCTGAGTAACCAGGTTAACACCGTTATTTCGCTGACAATGCCGGAATCGGCAAAGCCAACAACTCTTCCGATTACCATTCTCGGCACAAGCAAAGTCGGCGAAACAGTGCTTACTCACGAAGCTCAACCAACTGAAAGAGCACGCTTTATCAATGCCTGGCGTTATGTGCCAAGCAACGATCTGGTCCTGAGTGTCGTCCCGCAGGCACCTGCTACTTTCATCTGGAAAACCCCGAGCGTAAAAATCGTGGCTGGCAAGACACTGGAAATTCCAATTACGATTAAACGGGCAGAAGGTTATACTGCTGCGTTAAGGCTTTATTTCGAAAACCTTCCTCCCGGAGTCTGGATTCCTACTGTCGTTATCGAAAAAGATTCAAACGAAGGGATTGTTAAGATTCGAAGTTCAACAGGTACTGCAGCCGGGTTCGGTAACGCCGTGGCAACGGGGACGATTTCTGCAAATCGTCAATCATATTCTCAGGCCTCTCAGGCTCTGCGTATTGAAATAGAACGGCCGGCACCGAAAAAGCAGGCAAAGAAAAAGGCACCAGTGAAGAAGTAGCGTTTGCTGAAAAGGTATCAAGGCGATACTTCCCGACCTGCAGAGTTGAGTGAACACTCACCGGTTTCTAATCGGTGAGTGTTCCTTTTGAAGATGGGACACCAGTTTGCCTGGGATCGTTTGCCAGAGCCATTCTTAACGCACGAGCAGTCGCCTTGAATATCGCTTCGGAAATGTGATGGCTGTTGCTGCCATGATGAAGCAGGACGTGCAGGTTCATCAACGTATTGGAAGCAAACGCCCGCCAGAATTCTGCAACCAGTTCGGTGTCGAACTGCCCGATTTTCTCTGTCGGAAATTCGAAACGGTCTTCGAACCAGTAGCGACCACTCAAATCAAGAGAAACAGTAACAAGCGTTTCGTCCATGGGAAGAATCATTGAACCGTAACGAGTGATTCCCTGCTTATCGCCCATTGCCTGAAGAATCGCTTTGCCCAGGCAGATGCCGATATCTTCCACAGTATGATGTTGATCGACTTCGAGGTCTCCTTTGGCATCGACCGAAAGATCGAAAAATCCATGTTTTGCGAACAGTGTCAGCATGTGATCCAGAAATCCGACCCCGGTATTGATGTTTGCATTTCCGCTGCCATCCAGATCAATGGTCAATTTGATCTTTGTTTCCGCGGTTTCTCTTTCAATCGTGGCTGTGCGAGCCATTTGCTTTCTCCGACTGTTTCAGGAGCGTAATTGTTACCTTCGGATAGCTTCGACGATTTGATAAAGATTGTAAAGCGATCCCCGGCGAGTTCTTTATCTGGACCCGTGGAGTGTGCCGATTTTACCTGTCATGAGGAATGATTTGCCTGAAAAGACCGTTCGGTAAGTTGTTTTTCATCGCCACGGATTTTCACGGATGTTTGGTGAGCCGAACCTCCAGATAATTTGGCAGTCTGTTCATTCTGGCTGCGAGCTTGTTCCCGTCGGCCTCTATTCGTTAAAATCGAAGTAGCTACGTGCGAGAACCGGTCTTTCCTGAACAGAACAGAAAACGGTGGGATGAATAATCTATCTGCGAAATATTTTGATTTGCGTACCTGTAATCTGGTACTCGTTTTTTTCTGCTTGCTGGTTGTTTCTGAATCCCGCTTCTTGAGTGCCGAGGTTGATTTCAATCGCGATATTCGACCGATTCTTTCCAATAAATGCATGAGCTGCCATGGCCCGGATGAAGAACACCGAGAAGCGGACTTGCGGCTCGACAGCGAGGAATCTGCCAAGCAGGATCGAGATGGTTACGCAGTTATCAAGCCGGGGGATGTCAAAGCGAGCAGTTTGGTCGAACGGGTGCGTAGTGATGATCCCGACTTGAAGATGCCTCCGCCTGAGTTGAAAAAAGATTTATCCTCTTCTGAGATTGCATTGCTAGAACAGTGGATTGCCTCGGGGGCGAAGTGGGCGACTCACTGGGCTTATGTGGCTCCCCGAAAATTTGCCGATGTGGAAGTTGAGAACAGGCAGTGGAATGGATCGTTTGTTGATCGGTACATTTTCCAGAAATTACGGGAACAAAACCTGCAGCCTTCAGCTGAGGCAGATCGCATCACATTGCTGCGCCGTCTTTCGTTTGACCTGACCGGCCTGCCTCCTTCTTCTGCACAAGTTGATGCGTTTGTGAATGATCATTCGCCCGAGGCTTATGAAAAAGTTGTCGATCAGTTATTGAGCTCGGATCACTTCGGCGAACAGCTTGCGATTTACTGGCTCGATTTGGTTCGCTATGCAGATACTGTCGGTTATCACGGCGATCAGGATCATAACATTTCCCCTTACCGCGACTGGGTAATTGATGCTTTCAATAGCAATATGCCTTTCGATCAATTCACGCGGGAGCAGTTGGCCGGAGATTTGATTCCAGGTTCAACGATTCAGCAAAAGGTTGCATCCGGTTACAATCGCCTGCTCCAGACCTCTCATGAAGGAGGGGTGCAACCGAAAGAATATCTTGCCATTTATGCGGCTGACCGAATGAGAAATCTTTCTGCAGTCTGGATGGGAGCAACATTCGGTTGTGCGCAGTGCCACGATCATAAATACGATCCTTACACGATGAAAGATTTCTACTCGATGCAGGCTTTCTTTGCCGATTTGGATGAAGCCCAGCATTTCAAAGTCGGAGGCAATTCCCTTCCGACCAATCGCCCCCCGGAATTGACGCTTTGGAACCCTGTTGATCATAAACAATACGATAAACTGAAACAGGAAATCCAGAATCTTGAAGATCAATTGAAAAAGCTTGCCGAAAAAATAAAGG
Organism: Planctomycetaceae bacterium; assembly: GCA_015487825.1. Lineage (GTDB taxonomy): Bacteria > Planctomycetota > Planctomycetia > Planctomycetales > Planctomycetaceae > Rubinisphaera. The sequence goes on along the minus strand of WFOZ01001041.1, from coordinate 477 downwards.
AACAGGAAGAATCCCCCGAAAGAAAAACTCTCACAAAGAAAATCGAGCAGTTAAAAGAGGAATCAGACGCGATACGAAAAAGGCAACGGAAATCGATGATCTCGGTAGCGATTGAGCCGCGCGTCATTCGGATTTTGCCTCGTGGGAACTGGCTGGATGATTCGGGAGAGATTGTCAGCCCCGCCATTCCGCAGTTTCTCGGGAAGCTGGACGCAGGCGGAAAGCGGCCGACCCGGCTCGATCTGGCAAACTGGCTTATGGATGACCAGAAGGGCGTCGGTTTGATGACGGCTCGAGTTTTTGTGAACCGTTTGTGGTACTTGATGTTCGGCAACGCATTAGCTGATCTTTCCGATTTTGGAGGACAGGGTGAGCCGCCGACGCATCCGAAACTACTTGATCGCCTGGCGATTGAATTTGTGGATTCCGGCTGGGACGTGAAGCATCTGATTCGCCTGCTTGCTGTTTCCCGAACAT
>WFOZ01001040.1 GCA_015487825.1 Planctomycetaceae bacterium | reverse complement strand
GTCCTGACTTAAAACTCCTGGCGACAACAGCAGACAGAATGCCGGGTGATGCCATCCGAAAGTTGCAGGGAAAATCGCCCGTTTCCATTTGGGATACAACGACAGGAAAAGTCGTTCGAATTCTTCAGGGAGGGACCAGTTTTGTTGAATCAGCAAGATTTGACCCAACGGGAAGATTTATCGCCGTCGGATTCAGGGACGGCAACCTGATGATTTGGGATCTTCAGCCTCATTCAAAGCTACCAGTTCAACTTCTAAAAGAACATGTTGCAGCGGTGACACAGCTTAATTTTTCATTGGACGGGCAGTTTCTGGTATCCGGTGGACAGGCAGGAGAATCATTCGGCAAGAAAGTAATGCCCTCGATTAAAATATGGAAAACGACAGGGCAAGGTTCCGAATATAAATTGATTCGCACTTTAGAAATTAAACATCGAACAACTCACCCTTTCGGAATTCAAAGCATTGATATTTCTCCCGATGGAAAATGGCTTCTCGCCTCGTATCAGTTTAATACATACTTATTTTCTTTCGAAGGAGATCTACGCTGTACGGTTTCAGGAAATAAAGCTCAATTTCTACCGGATAGTTCGAAATTCATCACAGCAGGCGGCGTGAAACTGAACAAAACAGTGGCGATGTGGGATTTGAACGGCCATAAACTTAAAGAATTCCAAGGTGGTCACCGACGCCCCATTTCCACTCTTGCACTGTTCCCCGGAAAACCGACTTTCGTGTCTGCTTCATTTTCAGAAGGAATCGCAGCCTGGCATGCCGATTCCGAAAAACAAATCATTTTCCTCAGAAACCTCTTCAAATGATTTAATATTCTCAGACGCAGTAGGTGTAATGGCCCTCTTATACACGCACATCTCCACAGTTTCTGTTGCCGGGGCTGATTAGACCTTTGAACAGTCTCGCATCACCGCACAGGCGACTCGCACACAGGATAACATCGAAGTGAATCAGACTTATTGCCTATGCGTTGGCGCAAGCTCGGGTTGATTATAATTCTGCCCTGGGGCTCGCAAATATCGCTGCGATGACCGAAATCGATACGCGAAACAGCACGCCTTGTTCCGGCTTCAAACTGGATGAAGCGACCGCTCAGGCGGCGTGGGAAATTTATATTCTTGCGATTTCCAATCGCCGATTATCAAAACCAAATCGCTCGGTTGTAAGCAACGGTCTGAAAACATAAGAATCGCTGGCGAGGTCATCTCAGGACCGTTCCACTCGGGCCGAAGTCTCAGGAAATATTAGAGCCATTCCTGGATCGTGCCGATTCGCTTTTTGTTTTCTCCTGCAGAAGCGGAAAAGTGGCGAAACGAACAACGGGTTATTCATCGAAATCGAACGACCCCAGTATATCCGTGTGAACTTCGTCAGCGAGAAAAGCGACGCAAAAAAACTCGTTCTCGCAAATCGAAACGCCCCAAAGGAAATTGTTACTGCCCGGACAGTTACCGCCGAGCCATTTCTTACGGCATCAAAAAATCCAATCGAGTGCATCGGGATGCTGACTCGAAAGTGGAATTGATTCCGAATTAGACTCCTTATCAATTACGACACACCTACGCAATATGATTGAGATAAGTTAATGTTGCCATGACAGAGTAATATCGCACTCTCTATGGGGGGAATATTCATCTGTGATGTTCCTGAATCTGCATCAAACCCAGGTGAGGCCCCTTTTGCATGCACATTTTCACAAAGCAGCGAAAACACGAACTTGCCAGTATGCATTGCCTGATTCCCCTCCAAAATCAAGGAAATCGGATATTATTCGCGATCTCAATTTTAAATCAAAGCAGGGCATAGTATTGCATAAATCATATATGGATACACTCAATCATCCTGAAAACGTTGGGACAGTAATGGTATCGTGGCAAAAATTCGCTCAGTGGTGGATAAATTCTTTTCAGATGTTATTGAGCAGTCTTGATTCATCGAGGTGGCGAGTTACTGCCTAGGACATTTCGAATTTTCTCTAACATTTCGTGACTGGCCCCTCCTTTGTCCAGAAATTCGACATCGTTCCCAAGGCCACGCATTTCAATTCGATCTGCGGAGTAGCCTGATGAATAGATGATTCTGATATCCGGATAAAGTTTGTTAATTTCTTTACCTAGTTCAAACCCGTTCATTCCCGGCATCGTAACATCTGTCAATAAAAGCGAAATTTCCCCGGAGTGATTTGCAACTGCCTCAATCGCTTCACTTGCATTGTTGACACCGATGACAG
>WFOZ01001039.1 GCA_015487825.1 Planctomycetaceae bacterium | reverse complement strand
TCGACTGATTCCGCAAGCCGGTCAACAGATGCCCCGACTCGCTCGAATGGAGAGAAAACGCATCCCGCCAGACCGGTGTCTTCACCCAGTTAATGCCGGATTCCCGGGTAATGGCCAGCAGATCGCTGTTGGGGATGCGACTTCTCCCACCGGAAAGGTTCCACCCGAATTCTCCTTTCACTGGAGCTTCTCCAACCAGATTCAGCACGGCAAAGGAAGTTCTTTTACGAACGATAATTTCGCCGTTTCTCCACAAAGATGCCCGCACGCGATAATACCCTGGCGGATATACTTTCAAATCCCAACTGGTTTCGTCCGGTTTGTCCTGATCCTGCTTCGTACTGAACTGGTAAGTGGTTTTATCAAGAATTTTTCCGTTGACATCTTCAGAATGCAATCGCAATTCGTATTGATAAGGCTCTTTGCCGAGCGAGCGATCCAGTCCTGTTGCACTGCTGCGAATTGTGACTTTGGAACGAGCCTGCCGAAAATGAGTCTCGAAATTACTGGCCAGACTGAGCCGAGGTAATTTCCCAATCGAAATGTTATCAAACCAGGCTGACCCGCTGATATCCATATTTTCGCTATGAATAATATGGCAGCCGACAACAACATATTTTACCTGAGGATCGGGAACAAAAGGAGGCAGGTTTAATCGCACCCACTGCTTATGCGTTCCGGAAACCGGAGCCGTTACAATTCGTCTGACGCGCTGCTTGCGATGATTCAGAAAAGAAAACGAAACAACTGCTGCATCAAACTTCATCCCCTGTGTCAGAACTGAAGCCTGCATGACATAAGAATGTTTGGAATCTATTCGAAGTGCCGGAGAGTAGTAGACGGCACCGCTGCCGTTGGCGTCGATCCGCAAACTTCGCTTTCCCGCATCTGCGTGAGTGTAATCAATTTCAGACAAAACATATTTTCTGAACTCGACTCCTTTTCGCCTGACCCAGTCGTCCGGCTGGCGATTATAGTCAAGGTCCTCATTCACTTCGAACGAATATTCCTTGATCGGGATGGCTCCCTGATAGATATCAAAAGTTCCCGCATCCAGGGAATCGTAATCATCACTCGATGCGGCAAACCCCTGCGATATCAACAGAATCGATATCATAAATGATATTGCCCAGCACCGCTGGTTTGTTTTGACACCCGTAACCAAAATCGAAGTTTTTTGAAATTTGCGCACTACGCAAAAAAATCGACCGTCAGCAGTACAGAGTGAATTGAGCAGTTTTAAGAGGCATTCTCTAAACATGATTCCTGCTTAACGAAAAGAATTCAGGAGGTGAGCCCGGAAGAGCCGGAACCAAAAGAAAAAGAGGTCTTATCTACCAGATCGGCATCGAAGCAGGGGCTTGAATCATGAAGTGAACAATGCGTTCGTTCTTCCGAAACTATCGGTTCTGAGCAAAATGATTCAAGTTCCGTTTAGGAAATATGAAACAGGTGCCTGCTGTAAATAGTGCAATAATCGTTATTTCGGGGAACCTCATCTTAAGCCAATAAAGACAGGCCATGCTGTCCGTTTATGTTGGAGCTCATTCCTTAAAAGTTCGTGTTACCACTCTCTCAAAATTTCTGAATTGCTGGCTCAACGTTTTGATGATGAAGATTCTTTTATTGAAAAGACAAATGACTGGTCGGCCTGGATCAGTTTATCGGTACGGCGGTTTTCCATTGCCGTCGTGTCGGATGTATTTCGCTAGAATATTTATGGAAAATTGTCCTGCATTTTGATGACCGACTTATCCGTTTTAGCTGATGACATTTTGCCAATGAAGGGGGCTAATCAGCTGCTGACTGCTTGAATCCGAGCCAAACTATTTTGGTCAAATAAATATTTTCTTATATTTTTCTGATTAAGAACTTGACAATCACGACAAAATGGGATTAGATTGTCCATATGTCTTTTATCTTGGTAAGGTCGCTGTGATTGAGCCGGGTTAAAGAAAACTTTACCTCCGTTAGCTTACCCCATTGCCCGCCCAATAAATTAGTCCCACCAAAATAAAACAAATACAGTTTGCTTTACAGAAAATGAACAGCGAATGTATTTGATTCCTGATACTGCAACATACCTGAGTCAACATCATAAGACAGTAAGCTTGAAATAGTTTTTGAAATTACCAATTGAAATCTCACCTGTGAGGGGATTGTTTTTCGGATCAATCTTTCGAAACAAGATGATAAGGAGGGTTCTCGATGTCGGTTTCTCGATGGCATAAACGGTGGACGACTTTTTCAGTTAACCTGATGGTCTTTGCTTTATTGGGAGGGTTACTGCATAGTGCTTTAATCGCTGCTGACAAAGCAGATCCCGGCAAGAAAGTGACTCCTCCCAAGGCAGCACCTGTTAAAGCAGCATCTGGCAAATTACTGAAGCTGAGTGTTGCCCCCGAAAAGCTGGCATTAGTCGGAGCGCGTAGTACACAGGGGTTACGAATTACCGGTGAGTTTGCAGATGGTTCGTTACGGGACATAACAAACGCCTGCAAGTTTGCTGTCGCAGATGGGAAGATCGCCACAGTAACAGACAAAGGGGTTGTGGTTCCCAAAGCCGATGGAAGCACGACTGTAACTGCAACATATCAGAATGCCAAGGTGACCGCACCTTTGAGTATCAGCAAGCTGGCTGATAAATCTTATAACTTTGCGAACGACATTTTGCCCGTTATTACCTATTTGAATTGTAATCAGATGGGGTGCCACGGATCTCCCAAGGGGAAAAAGCGTTTGCACTTTTCACTCTACAGTGCGGATCCTCATAAAGATTATCTTGAAATTACAGATCGAAAGAAAAAACTGATTTCGCCGATGGGTAAAGAGGAAAGCCTGTTCCTTCAGAAAGCAATTTGCGAAGTCGATCATGGTGGAGGAGACCGGACAGAACCCGATTCAGTTGATTACAAAATTCTGGATGACTGGATCTCTACCGGAGCAGAAGAAGGTGGCAAAGATGACCCGCAGATGGTCAGTATTGAGGCCTTCCCTAAAGAACGAACCTGGAAACCGGGCGACAAATTGCAGTTGCTCGTGCAGGCTCTCTATTCTGATGGTACAACACGAGATGTGACCAGATTGGCCTCTTACAGTTCAAGCGAAGAAGCAGTTGTGAAGGTCGAAGACGCCGGGCATGCCCAGGCCGGTGGTTACGGTGAAGTCGTGATCATGGTTGGCTACGGTGGAAAGCTGACAACCAGTCGACTGACATCTGCTCAGCCGATCAACATCGCTTTCCCACAACTTGCTGCGAATAACAAGATTGATGAGTTTGTCTATAACAAACTTAAGCTACTTAATGTACCACCATCTGGTCTTTGTTCTGATGAAGTCTTTTTACGTCGTGTTTATCTCGATGTACTGGGGATCCTGCCTACAGCCGATGAAGCACGTGCTTTCCTTGGCGACAGCAATAAAGATAAACGAAAAGTACTGATTGACACACTGTTGGATCGTCCGGAATATGCTGATTTCTATGCTGTCAAATGGGGAGACATTTTACAGATCAATCGGGATCAACCGGCTCGGCTTCAGACTAAAGGAATGTGGACGTTTTATCGTTGGTTGTGGGACAGTCTGGACCAGAACAAACCGATGGATGAATTCGTGCACGAATTGTTAACCGCCCAGGGAAGTGGATACCGCAACGGTCCCGCGAACTTTTTCCGGATTGGTGATGGTGCCCAGGGGATGGCTGAACATGTTTCGACAGTCTTTCTTGGTGTCAGGCTCGATTGTGCTCATTGTCATAACCATCCGTTCGAACGGTTTACGCTGGTTGACAACTTGGGAATGGCTGCGTTTTTCACTCGAGTTAAATTGAAATCGAGCCAGGAATCTGAACAGGATCGGGAAGTTGTCTATCTGGCTGATAGTGGCTCTATCAAAAATCCTGATACAAACAAACCTGCCCTTGCC
>WFOZ01001038.1 GCA_015487825.1 Planctomycetaceae bacterium | reverse complement strand
TTCCCAAGCAGGAGCTTGGGAACGAGTTGAACCTGGCGCTGTCCAGTTAATCTTCCGAATTGATGTTGATTGCTTTTTTCTTACGAAATGCCCAAAGCGTTACACATTGATTGTTAATTATAGCAGTAGGCACACCATTTTAATTTATATAATTTAATACGGAGTAAAACGTGGCAACCATTGACTACAAATCTGCCGGCGTCGACCTGGATGTTTATCAGGAGTCGATGCGTCGAGTTGCGGGACACGTGCGAGGGACAAAAACCTCGCGAGTCATGCCGTTGGAAGGAGGCTTTGCCGGACTGTTTCGTCTGATGGGAGAAGGAAGTCGCAAATATCATGATCCCGTTCTGGTCTCCGGTACTGATGGAGTTGGTACAAAACTGAAACTGGCACAAATGACAGGCACTTGCGATACGATCGGAATTGATCTGGTTGCGATGTGTGTTAACGATTGCCTTTGTCTGGGGGCAGAACCGTTGTTCTTTCTCGATTATCTGGCAATGGGTGAAGACGATCCGGTCCGTACCGAGCAACTTGTCAAAGGGATTGCCCGGGGATGTAAGGAATCCGGGATGGCACTGATCGGTGGCGAAACTGCAATCATGCCCGATGTTTATCGCAAAGACGATTTCGACATGGCTGGCTTCTGTGTCGCAGTGGTTGAAAAAGAGGAAATGATTACCGGCAAATCTATCCAGACTGGTGATGTCGTTTTAGGGTTGGCTTCTTCCGGTTTTCATTCCAACGGTTACTCTCTGATTCGCAAGGTCATTTTCGAGCACGCGGGATTGAAAGTGGACGATTTGTATCCCGGTCTGGAAATAACTGTTGGCGAAGCCTTGTTGGAGCCTACACAAATCTATTCAGAGGCTTTGGGAAAAATTCTTGAGGATCAAACAACAAACCATGGCGTCACAGGAATTGCCCACATTACGGGGGGTGGTCTTGCTGAAAATCTGGAAAGGATTCTGCCGGAAAACATCGATTTAAATATAGATCAAGACGAATGGGTGGTTCCCACACTGTTCACCGAGTTACAGAAATTGGGCAGCATCGACCTGGCAGAAATGCGACGGGTTTTCAATATGGGAATTGGCCTTGTTATTATCTGTAAAGAAGAAGCTGTTGAGAATATCCAACTGAAGATGGAATCCATGAATCAACCTTGCTACAAACTTGGAAAAGCGGTTGCAGGTTCTAAAAAAGTTTCAGTCTCGTAGGTTGGAACCGCAGAATCTATTCCATTCTACATATAATTGGCGAGTCGCAACGCATCTTGCAACACTGACAGTATTAATCGACAATGAAGCCAGTTTCTTCAAATCCTGAGAAATCATTCCTGCCCGATTATTTTTTGGTTTGGAAAAGATGCCTTAAGAATTCGCTGCTACGCGAACTTTCTTTCCGCAGCAATTTTATAATTACTGTTATCACTCGTACATTCTGGTTTGCTGCGCAACTTATTCTGTTTGAAATAATTTTTAATAATGTGAAATCGATAGCAGATTGGTCGCGGGAAGAGTATTTCGGATTCATGGCGACCGGAATGTTGATTAGTTCGATTGTTGAAAGTCTCTTCATGCCCAATGTTGCGAACTTCAGTGAATTGATTCGTAAGGGGAACCTTGATTTCATCCTTCTAAAACCAATTGATCCTCAATTTCTAGTTTCAACAGAAAAAATCAATCTTGCCATGTTGAATCAAACGTTATTGGCATGCGGACTGCTGGTTTACTCATTGTCACGTCTGGATCATCCGATTAGCCTGATCAATGTTATTCTGTATTTACTTCTGATTATTGTTGGTGTCACTTTTTTTTACAGTTTGATGATTACGCTGGCAAGTACAAGTGTCTGGTTTGGACGAAATCAGGGGCTGTACGATTTTTGGTTTTACATCACTGTTTTTTCCCGCTATCCCCAGCAGATTTACTATGGTAACGCATTGGCTGATGTCATTCGGGTCATGTTCAGTTTTTTTCTGCCGATTTTGCTGGTCGTAACTGTTCCCGCGCGATTGCTGCTATCGAAAACGTTGGAACCATCCTGGATTGTCTTCTGGGCTCCCGTTTCCACACTGGCCTTCTTTCTGCTCTCACGAAGAATTTTCATGTGGTCGCTAAGTAAATACCGCAGTGCAAGCAGTTAAGAAACAGACGATAGCTGGCCAGAGCCAGGTTTTAGAGTTGGCATTCATCGTTGCCGAGGATGTTTACTTAAACTATTCACAGACCGGATCGTCGACCCGTTGAGTAGGGATACTTAATGTGAAATACTTTGAGACGTTTGCTGTCGTAGTCAAAAGGTCAGCTTGTTTCATACACGGTGAAGAGCAATTATTTGCGCAGGATTGCATGTTTTAGAAGTCACTCAATTATCTTCCATGATTAACTGAATACCCTTATGATTCTCAAATGGCTTAGATGGCGTCGCCGAAAGAGACTACTGGCATCGCCTTTCCCGGAGGATTGGTTAACTATCCTGGATAACAATGTTCTTTTCTACCGGAATCTTTCCGAGACTCAGCAGGAAAAACTTCAACGTATCCTTCGCGTTATCGTTGCGGAAAAGTATTGGGAAGGCTGCCAGGGCTTTAATGTTACCGAAGAAGTCAAGGTTACAATTGCTGCTCAAGCTGCACTTCTGGTGCTTGAGATGCCAGGACAGTATTTTGATCGCATTCAGTCAATACTGGTTTACCCAACAGCCTATTTTGCTTCCGGTAAAACGATGGGGCCTGGTGGAGTCGTTACCGAAGGAGATTCTGCACGTGAAGGGGAAGCGTGGTATCGTGGTCCGGTAATATTATCGTGGGATGATCTCTTGCAGGGGGGGCGTCATAATCATGATGGTCGCAATCTTGTCTTTCATGAGTTTGCTCACCAGCTTGATATGCTCAACGGTCGCTTCACTAATGGGACCCCACTGCTGGAAACTAAACAGCAGTACGAGCAATGGCAGTTGGTGTTACATTCAGAATATCAGCGGCTTGTCCAGGATTGCAGGGGGCGGCATCGTCCACTTCTTGATTGTTATGGGGCCACCAATCTTGCTGAGTTCTTTGCCGTTGCAACAGAGTGTTTTTTTGAACGATCCCGACAATTAAAACAGAAACATCCGGAACTGTATGAAATTCTGCAGGGCTTTTACCATCAGGATCCCGCAAGCTATATTGCGTAATTCGAAAATGACGATAAAGATTCAATTTTGGTTATGGCGATCAATATGAACCAGCCGCACCGGGAAATATCGGTGAAAGTATATTCCTGATAAGTTTTGACTTGAAACCTGATAGCTCTTTTTTACTGTTCGCAAGACAGATCAGTGGTATAATGTTACAATGGGGATAGGCATTTTCGAGTGTTAATTAAAGAGGTATGGCGTTTCGGGTAAAAAGACTGTTTTGCTCTCATCAGGCGGATTGGATTTTGCATGATTGGAAACGTTACGAAACCAGTTGGGAGTTTATCCAGCTTTCGCGATGCTGATAATAAATCAACCGGGCTGGTTGATGCTGTTCGGGGGTCCGTTGTTGATGTTCGTTTCTCAAAAAACCTGCCTCAGATCGGGCACGAACTCAATACTCTTACCGATCCCCCGATTGTTCTGGAAGTCGAGTCGCAACTCGATTTCGAAACAGCTCGCTGCATTGCGATGCAAACAACCAAAGGCTTAGCCAGAGGTGTTTCGGTTTTGGATACGGG
>WFOZ01001037.1 GCA_015487825.1 Planctomycetaceae bacterium | reverse complement strand
GTGCAGGTATCAATGCAGAACGCGTTCTGAACAAAGCGATAACCAATGGTCTTGTCAGTGAAGCAGATGCAGCCAACTTAAGCGACTACGATATCCATCAGTTTATTTTTCACCCGGGTCTTTCCACCGCTGAAAAAGTCAGCTCGGTTTCGGGACGTGGCGTGGGAATGGACGTGGTGCGAACCGAAATTGAGCGAATCGGTGGTACTGTCGACCTGCTTTCCAAGGAAGGGCAGGGAACAACAGTTCGTATCAAAATCCCGTTAACGCTGGCAATTATTTCTGCCCTGGTTGTGAAAGCTGGAGAGCAATCGTTCGCAATACCACAACTGGGAATTGTTGAACTGGTACGACTTGCAGCCGATCAGCGCAGTCGAATTGAGCGGATTCACGACAAACAGGTTTTTCGCTTGCGGGATCGCCTGCTGCCTTTGGTTAAGCTGACCGATGTGTTGCACATGGACTCCTCCTGCGAAGAAGATGCTGATGTCAACATCGTTGTTGTGCAGGTTGGCGAAGAACAGTTTGGGCTGGTTGTTGATGAAGTATTTGATACCGAAGAAATCGTCGTTAAACCGGTTGGTCTGCTTCTGAAAGATATTGGAATCTATCAGGGAACAACAATTCTTGGCGACGGCCGTGTGATTATGATTCTCGATGTGACCGGTATCGCAGCCGATTTCAGTGCACTGAACGCGACCAGTGGAAACCGGGATGCTCACACGGAAGAGGAAAAAGTAAATGTACGGGAAAATACGAGTTTACTCGTATTTGATGCCGGGCATGACAAAACAATGGCTGTGCCTCTCGCTCTGGTTTCACGACTGGAGGAATTTTCGCGGGATAAGATTGAAGAGAGCAGCAATGGACCGATTATTCAATACCGCGACTGTCTGCTTCCCCTGCAGTCGATATCCGGGAGTTTTGACAGCTCTCAGACGACTCCTCAACCTGTGATTGTTTTTTCCGATGGCAAGCAGTCGATGGGTCTGATGGTTGATGGCATCAATGATGTCGTTGAGGAGCATTTTACCATACAGGTGCAGTCAAACAAACCAGGTGTACTGGGAACCGCTGTAATCAACGGAAAAGCAACCGAAGTGATTGATACCCAGCATTATGTCGAACGGACAGATCCCGATTGGTTCCGTAATAAAGGAACGACTCATCTGCGATTGTTGATCGTCAATAATTCCGGTTTTTTCAAGCAAATGTTGTCCACGTCGTTGCGAGCCGAACAGTATCAGACACATGCTGTTGAAAGTGCATCGGAAGCTCTCAGTCTGCTTGAAGATGACAGCAGCTTCGATGCGATTATTGTCGATTACGATAACGATGATGCAGGCGACCTGACGGAGTGGATTCATACTCAGAAACAGACAAGCGGGATTCCGGTCATCGGACTCTGCTCTCGATTAACGCCGCCGATACAGCAAAAGGCGAACGAAACGGGTTGCAATGCCATTCTGGAAAAACTGGATATCCCGTCTCTGTCACGTGAAATTCAAAGTTTGTGCAATCAGAGAGAATGGAATCAGGGGGTCTCAGCATGATCGCTACCAGTCAGCAAACCGAACAGTATGTCTCTTTCTGGGTCGATGGCCAGTTACTGGGAGTACCTGTCAGTGTAGTACAAGAAGTACTTAACACTCAGGATATTGCCCGTACTCCCCGATCAAAACCGGAGATTGCAGGGTTACTTAACCTGAGAGGGCAAATCGTTACAGCAGTCGATCTGCGAATGAGTCTCGGTTTGCCTCCTCTGGAAGAAGATAAGTCGAGTATGAATGTTGTCCTGCGATTTCGCGGAGAATCTTTCAGCCTGCTGGTTGATGAGGTTGGCGATGTATTTGATGTTGCCAGAGAAGGCATTCTGGCTGTCCCTCGCACGCTGGATGCCCACTGGTTGAAGGTAACCACCGGTGTTGTGCGTCAGGAAGGCCGCCTGTTTATTATTCTCGATGTTGGAACAGTTCTGGGACTTTCTACATCGTAACCGCAGAAAAGGATATTCAGTAGATAAAAAGTTTTTTTCAGATAAAGAGTAGAAATGCCTCTCGGCCGTTGAGGCAGCGGGCTCAATCATAATTGATTGAGATTTCTACGTTTCATTTGGAGAAACAGAAGTTTCCATAAAGAGTCTGTTTCATAATTCGAACTGTTAAGGTTAATAAGTACAGGGGGCTGTTTCGTGCCATTGAATATTCCATTATTACGATCTTCATTTGATCTCGTCGCGCCCCAGGCAGACTTGCTGGCCAAGACGTTTTATGAAACGCTGTTCGAAAACCATCCTGAACTCAAACCAATGTTTGAGCATGTAAATAAGGAAGATCAGCGGCGCAAGCTGATTCAGTCACTGACTGTGATTATCAAATCACTTGATCAGCCTGAAGTGATGACACCATTTCTGAAAATACTCGGTGTGAGGCATCTCGATTATCAGGTTTCGAGTGTCCATTATCCTCTTGTGCAGGAATCCCTGCTGATTGCGTTGGAAAAAATTGCGGGCGATGCATGGAATGAAGAACTTTATGACGCTTGGAGCCAGGCACTCGAAGCCGTCTCTGCAATTATGATCGAAGGAGCTTCTGAAGCACTTTCGAATAAAGGAGCAGAAGAGACCGGACCACCAATACAAATAGCGGAAGAAGATTTCGAAGATGAGATGATCGCAGAGAATACCGAACTGCTCTATAAAGAAAAGTTCACTCGCGAAGGTCTTGAACAGATTGAGGCAACCGTAGCAGAAGGTTCTGCCGATGCTGTCGGTTCACCGGCATCCGGTAATCAGTACTCTCCCTCAAATGAATCACAGTTGGAAGATTTTAATACTCAAACCCCGGCGAACTTAGACGCCACACAGGAGACCCATAATATGGCTATCGACTCAGTTCAACCGGAAACGGCTCAGGAAACGAATGCAGGATCGATCTATTTTTCAATGTTGGAAGATATTCCAATCAATGTCATGATGACCGATCTCGATCTGAATATCACTTATCTCAATAAAGCCTCAGAAGAAAAACTGCAGACATTGAGTCAATACCTGCCCGTTCCTGTTGAACAACTCGTAGGAACGAACATCGATGTTTTTCATGCAAACCCTGCCCACCAGCGTTCGCTATTGGCTGATCCCAATAACCTCCCGCATAAAGCGCAAATTGGCGTAGGACCGGAAACACTCGATCTGCTCGTTACCGCAGTTCGAGACGATCAGGGAAAATATGTTGGCCCGATGGTTACCTGGTCTGTCATTACCGAACAGCTTCGTATTGAAAACGAAGTGGCTCGTATGCAAAACATGATGGACAATATTCCAATTAACGTCATGATGACCAATCGTGATCTGGAACTGGTTTATATGAACCCGGCTTCCATTAATACCCTTAAAACGATTCAGCACCTGCTGCCAATTCCAGTGGATCAGATGATCGGGCAAAAGATTGATATCTTCCATAAAGCACCTGAAATGCAGCGCAAACTGCTCTCTGACCCCAGCAACTTGCCTCATTCCACTAAAATTGTCTTGGGAGATCAGCATTTGAGTCTGCTGGTTTCCGCTGTGATGGACAAAGATGGCAATTATGTCGGGCCAATGGCAACCTGGTCCGTTGTTACTGAGCATGTAACAATGGCCAACGATTTTGAAAGAGATGTCAAAGGTGTCATTGAAGTCGTTACATCTTCTGCTACCGAAATGCAGGCCAGTGCACAAAGCATGACCGGCCTTGCTGATGAAACATCTAAACAGTCCCAGTTGGTAGCTGCTGCCAGCGAGGAAGCGACCAAGAATGTGCAGACAGTTGCTTCCTCTGCAGAAGAATTGAGTGCTTCAATCGCAGAGATTGCACGCAATGTTCAGGATTGTTCGCAGATGACTGCCCAGGCGGTTCAAGAGGCAGATACTACTAACGAAACAATCAAAGAGTTAAGTATCTCCAGCGAAGAAATAGGTCAGGTGATTAAGGTAATCACTTCGATTGCTCAACAAACGAATTTGCTGGCATTAAACGCAACCATCGAAGCTGCCCGGGCTGGTGAAGCAGGCAAAGGGTTTGCGGTGGTGGCCAATGAAGTGAAAGAGCTTGCCCGACAAACCGCCAAGGCTACCGAAGAAATCAGCCAGAAAATTGGAGCGATCCAGGCGGCAACCGGCGGTGCCTCTTCGGCAATCGAATCGATCAGTGGAAGCATTGGTAGGATCAATGAAATCTCGACCACAATCGCCAGTGCGGTTGAGGAACAGACCGCAGCGACAAACGAAATTTCCCGTAATGTTGCTGAAGCAGCTGCAGGAACTGCGGAGGTGTCGCAAAACATCACCAAAGTCTCCGCAGCAGCTGATGAAAGCGGTCATGCTTCAAGCGATATTCTGACTGCGTCCGAAGGGTTGGCGAAAGAGTCTGTCACACTCAATGAACTCGCCAGCACATTCCTGGACAGAATGCGAAATATGTAAAATAACGTTTCTGGAAAAACGTGGATTAAATACAGACGAACCGTCGCAAGACGGTTCGTCTTTTTATGTAGTAAACACTACTTTATCTGAGTGAACCGGCTTTCAATTCATTCTGTCTGATTAAGTCGTTCCAATGCAGTTTGGAGTTGCAGGCGTAACTCTTCAGCCTCAGTCGTTGGTGCTTTGCACGATTTTCCTTCACAGACAAAAGCCTGCGCGGCTCCATCGCGGTTTTTCATTGCAATGAGCCACGGAGCTTTCAGGTATGATCTTGTTTCTTCATTGATGGTCAGCAGCGTACTGCCCGGAACGGCTACTTGATGAAAAATCGCTCGCAATTCATCCGCGTCCTTTCCTTCTGCAATAACAACCGAGGGAGCATCCTGAACCGAGAGGTAGGCGTTACTGATCATCGTAGGCAATGCCTGCGATTGTCTTTGCATATTGCTTGCATACCGAACGAGTGTCTTTCGAGCCTGTTTTGCATAATCATCTTCGCCCAGTAGCGAAGCCAATCGCAAACAGTTGCGAACCGAAACCGCGTTCGCGCTGGGCTCTGCTCCTTCGTAAGCTTCCTGCATTCGTGAAAGCAGTGACCGATCTGCTCCGTCCGTTTCGTACCAGCCACCGGCTTCCCGGGAGAATCGTTTGTTGAAGCTCTGTTGCAATTCATTGGCCCAGCGCAGTGCTGAAGCGGAACCATTCGCTTCGTGCAAATCAATCAGCGATTGAATGAGCATTGCATAATCATCCGCAAAGCCGCGGACCGAACCACGTTCCCCCCGGTAGAGACGATACAGAATCTTTTCCTGATCATCCCAGCACAATTCACGTACCGCGTTCACTCCGTTTTCTGCACTTTCCAGATACGAACTGTTATCAGTCGCAACATAAGTACGCACGAAACCGCTGATCATCAACCCGTTCCATGCGACAAGTATTTTGTCATCCAGATGAGGGCGGGAGCGTTTGCTACGGGCGGCATATAATGTCTTTCGCCAAGTAGCCACTTTGCTGTTGAGTGATTCCAGACTCAAATTATGTTTCGTCGCAAAAGCAGAAACATCGGCAACACGGGTGAAGACATTCAGCCCGGTAAATTCGCGTTGCGGATCAGATTCCGGCTGTACATTCCCCGTTTTAGATGACTGGAAATAAGCCGCGCACAATTTCGCTTCTTCTCCGCCAAGCAGCTTTACCAGTTCGCTATATTCCCAGACATAGAACGCTCCTTCTTTCGATTCATGTCCTCCTGCCTCTGTTAAACTGTCAGCATCTTCAGCACTGTAGAAACCGCCGCTGGGGGCGGTCATGCGTTGTTGTACGTAATTGCAAATATCTTCTGCAACAGAAATGAGTTGTTCATCACCAGTCAGCGAGCCGACATCTGCATACATGGCTGCCAGTTGCCCTTGATCATACATCATCTTTTCAAAGTGAGGCACGTGCCAATATTTATCGACACTGTAACGATGAAACCCGCCGCCGATGTGGTCGTACATCCCGCCGTTCGCCATCGCACGCAATGTCGTCACGGTTCTTTCCATCGCCCGTTTTGCTAAGGGATCCTCTTTGAATAGCTGTGCGTAAGTAATCAGCGGGGCGAAAATAACCGGTCGCGGAAACTTGGGAGCTCCACCGAAACCGGCATACGCTTCATCGTATTGTTGATTCAATTCATGCACGACTGTTTTCAACAGCAATTCCGGCTGTAAGTCGTCACCTGATTCATTTTTCGTCTCTGCAACCTGCTGTTGTAAGAAGTCAACAAACTGCTGACCGATACCGGTGAACTCTTCCCGTTTTGTTTTCCACAGTTTATTGACGGTCATCAATAAATCCAGAAAGCGATCTTTAGGGAAGTACGTTCCCCCGTAAAACGGGATGCGTTCGGGAGTTAGAAATACTGTCATTGGCCAACCGCCATGCCCGGTTGTTGATTGAACGTACGTCATATAAATACGATCCACATCGGGGCGTTCTTCGCGATCTACTTTAATCGCAATAAAATGTTCGTTGATGAACTTCGCTACCGTTTCATCTTCAAAACTTTCGTGTGCCATCACGTGGCACCAGTGACAAGTGCTGTAACCAATCGAAAGCAAAATCGGTTTGCCCTCTTTGCGTGCGCGCTCAAAAGCTTCTTCATTCCACTCCACCCAATTGACCGGATTGCTGGCATGTTGCAACAAATAGGGACTTTTACTTTTCGCAAGAGCATTCATCTGAGGTACTTTCGGAGTCTCTTTTTTATGAGGAGTGGATTCTGTATTCTCTTTGGTTGAATTTTTTTCGTTGGGAACAGGTTCATCCGCCAAAAGTTGCTTGCCGGGTGAGTCTAACGCAGGCTGAAAGCTGTTGCCGCATCCTGGAAAAAAATAGAGCAGGGCAATGAGAAGGAAACAACGATGTACGTCCATCAGATTACTGGCTTCCCGTTTTTATTGAAATTGGCTTGAAACATGTCCCCCGCATTATAGGCAGAATTGGCAGGAAAAATAGCGGGTGAATTAGTGGTAAGCAAATAAAAGTTGCCTGGGATTTTCGTGAGACCCTATGATCCCGTTTGAATGAATAGAGGTTCTCTGATTTGAAACCTGGAGCAACTCCCGTTAATGTTCGTGCATTGTCGAACTTT
Source organism: Planctomycetaceae bacterium (assembly GCA_015487825.1). Lineage (GTDB taxonomy): Bacteria > Planctomycetota > Planctomycetia > Planctomycetales > Planctomycetaceae > Rubinisphaera. The sequence continues at coordinate 245 of WFOZ01001037.1, read as the reverse complement.
TTTCTCCTGGAAATATTCTTTGATTGTCTACTCATGTTTTTTCGTCATGTCTGTCTGGAATCTCTTGGCTATGTAAAGCCTGCCGAAGTTGTTACTTCTGCTGAGTTGGAATCGCAATTGGCAGATGTTTACGAACGGCTGCACCTTCCGGCTGGTCGGCTGGAATTGATGACGGGTATTGAAGAGCGGCGTTTTTTTCCGCCCGGCAGTAAACCGGGACCGATTAGTGCGCTGGCAACCGAGTT
>WFOZ01001036.1 GCA_015487825.1 Planctomycetaceae bacterium | reverse complement strand
TCCCAGTATGCTCCTTTAACAAGCCTGAGTGTCACAGATGTTTTCCTCTTTTTGACCCATTTGAGCAGGCTTTTCAGATCATCTTCTGCACTTTTCAGGTACGCCTGACAAACAATGCCCACATCTGCAAACTGACGAAATTCTTTTTCCATCAGAACTTCACAGAAGATCTGATAGGTCAGATCCTTGAAGTAAAACTGCTCCATATCAATGTTGACAAAAGCCCCCTGCTGCATTGCAGATCGTAATATCGGACGCAAGCGATTGAGGACTCTATCAGTAGTCCCTTTAGGATCTGCCGGGTTAAAATGAGCATCTAATGCGGAAAGTTTCAGCGAAAGATTAACACGTGGAAGCGGCCCGAGATGGTTCGCATCGACCTGCAATGATTCAGGCAGACTATTCAAACTTGCCGGCAGATTTTCCAGCAAATCAAGATACGTCTGCTGATAGGCATCTGCCTCCTGGTCAGAAAGAACTGCTTCGCCAAGTTGATCAAGCGTAAACGCGAAACCTGCATCGCGAATTTTCAATACTGTCTGTGTAACTTCTTCGATATTGCTGCCTGCAATGAACCGCTCAGCCATTCGCCGGGCATTTGAACGGGCGTTAACTGCCAGAGCCCGACCAAGAATGTGATTCCCATCTGTTACATTCAAAGCCAGTCGAGCTGCCCAGGGGAGATATTGTTGAACATCTTCAAAGTATTCATGCAGATGGCGATTGATCGATTCATAATCTCGCAGCATCGGCAGGACATCAACAAAGCGGAACATCTGCACTTTGATTGATTCATCCGCCATCGCCCAGGCCATAATACGATCATCAATCCATCGCCGATCAAACATCGAAGGTTTTCGATGCGACAGCCGCCCCCAGACCGTTTGTCCAATCCGGTCAATTTCCGGCTGAATCGTCTTCTCAGATGTATTCGCCTTTCGCTTTGCCACACAATCACCAGTCTATCAATATATACTACAGGGGCCGCATTAACGGACCTACCTGTTGATGAAATTCGATAAAAAAAGTCCGCAACAGCGGACCTTGCCTCCCAGTAAACAAAAAGTAGTTTTCTTATCTACCCCAAGCGGTGGAGTATAGATGTTTCAGGAAGAACCGAAAAGGGTTGTCTGCTGGAAACATCGAAAAATGGAACAGGTTAACAGGATTGACAATTCAGAAAGTTCGTTTAATCTTCGCTGGTTTTATAAAAACGACTTTCACAATACGGAGGTATGGTCGCAATGGACGCTAAGACAAACAACAAACTTCACTTCAGTTCATATCAACAGATATTGAAATCATTGTTGATTCTTTCGATTCTTTTTGTCACGGAAGCCGCCTCGGCAGAAGAAAGCGTTCCTGTTATTGAACAGGCTTCCGCAGTTGCTGTCGAAACAGAACAGCCTCAAGCAGAAACAACAACCGAAACCTATCTTATCGAACAAACAAATGCCTATCGGGCAAAATATAACCTCGAACCTCTTACTGTTGATGAAAAACTAAACGAAGCCTGCAGGAAGCTGGCTGAAGTAATGGCCCGGACAGGTTATATGAGCCATTATGCGGATGGCCGCTCGCCGAGCTCCCGTGCCACTGCTTCCGGCTACAGATGGAGCAGTGTGACCGAAAATATTGCCTACCGCTGGGATCGTAAAAATTCAACGAACGAAGAATATGCCCGGGCAACGCTTAACCAGTGGATCAACTCCGGTGGACACCGCCGAAATTTACTTAGTTCTCGAAGTACGCAATGCGGTGCTGCATTTGCAACAAATCCTCAAACAGGAAAAACTTTTGCAGTGATGGTATATGCGCACCCCGAGGATTAGAAGCTGATTACGAAAGCCCTGCCTTAGCATCACTTGAACAATTACTATCCAGTTGATTTTTCAATTCACCAAACCGGTTCAATATTTGCTCCAGTTCGATAAACTCAGCACTCTGTGGAGTCTCGGCTGCGGTTTTGAGGTCTTCGAGTAAAGTGTTCCAGAGATGCTTCTGCAATTGATCCAGCAGCCAGATTTTTCGCGATTCAACAAACAAGCGGTACAACTGATGGAACCAGGCCTCCAGATATCCAACACCGGTCGATGCTCCTGAACTGATTGCGGTTTCTCCGACCGCAGCAGTAACAGTCCCCGCGGTAACATCTCCCGCAACATGCAACGCAGCCTGCATCGCGGTGTCTGTCATCACGGGCACAACCGCATTACCGACCGGGCCAACACCGGTTGCAAACAACGCAACACTAAGTACAGGACGAGCGGCAGCAGCAACACTGTCCAACCTTTTCAACAGGCGGAACCAATCGGAACGCTGTTCCCGGAAAGTGGTCATCTGCTGATGAACCAGCTGTTCCAGTTCCAGGGCAAGCTCAGATTCCAAATGGGCCTGTCGCAATTTCTCGATCGTTTCTACACGCGAATTCCCTGAGAGTAACAGATTCAAACGAGGGGCAAGAACAGGGTTGCCATGCTTACTGAGTGAATCGAGCCGGTCGTAAATATCGGACAATTGCCGCTGAATAATATTCCATTCCTGATGCCGATATTCATCAACCCAACTTGTTGAATCTACTTCATCAAGTCCTCGTAGTTTACGGACGGGCCACATAATACTTTTGCCGACAACATCGTAAAAACTATGAACTGATGCTTCCCATCCGGTGCGTTGCTCCTTCCACCAACTCCGAATTTCGGCCACGACGACGCGGTTAGGAATTCTCGGCCAGTTGACATTAATTTCTCGCAAACGCTCGGTGAGCCTGTTCCAGGCATCTCCATGAATACCGGCCCGCTGTTTAATTTCTGCCAGATAATGCGGAATTCCCGAGTCTGTTTCCTGTAGCGAAATAATGGCTCCACGCAGTGATCGCAGTTTGATTTCTTCAAATCGTAACGTCGAAATATCCTGCATCAGATTGCGGGGCGTCTGCTCAACTTCGGGTAATTCAGAGGATCGTGTGGCATCCTGTTTAACCGGCCAGTTGCGATGAAAAAATGGTAACTTGTTTTCCTCCGCTGCTCTACGATCATGTGGAGCAACATAAACGAATTCGGGAGAGACGCCTGTTTCCTGACAGAATGTTTCGAGCCAGATCGGCCAATACTGATCATCATCGGGTAGCAGGCATTGATTAAAAACGACAAGAATCGCCTTATCTTCTGAATTTGCGATCCGGAAGAATTTTTTCACCGCTGCATCGTTGTATTTTTGTTGCGTAAGCACTGCAATAAGAACATCTGCAGCCCTGCGGACTTTATCGGCCCGTGTCCAGTTAATTTCTGCATCGCTGTCGATATCAGGTGTATCCAGAAGCAGTAAGTTCTCCGGGCCAAGTGTATGTTCCCGCCAGAACATGATATCCCGCTCGGTCAGTTGCAATGCGTCCTCAGCATTATCGGAATGCTGTAATTCAAATTCCGAGAAAACCGTTTGCAACAATTCCCGGTTGGCAAAGCGCGCAGGTACCAGACAGGTCGGATGTTTCGTGCCGGATGCCAGAGGGCTGGTTGCACTGGCTTTCATATCACACAGATGATTGAAGATGACACTTTTGCCAATATTCGTTCCCCCCACGACAGCAACAACCAGATAGCTGGCATCGTTAAGTTGAGGCAACAGTTTTTGTGTGATTAACTGATACCATTCCGCCTGCGCCAGATCAGATAATTCCAGCAATTGCGCGCGAACAGACAGTTTATCAACCGCCTGCTTCAATTCAGTAATTGTCCGGGCAACTTCCCGCATTGCCTTCACGCATCCGGCTCCCAGGCTAGTGCTGCAAGCAGCAATTGATGTGTAACGCTTTTTGGCATTACGTAAGTGAAAAACTAAGAAAAATATTCAACCGTAATAAAAGTGATCGGCAACAGAACCTTGGTAAATATCGGTAGAACAATTACTGTCTGATTTCATTTTTTGGGCCAAAGGCCTCTGCCACCATAGCCTGGAGTCTTCAGCCAAAAAATCTGAACATCAAGGTCTCGACAGTTATTATTCGAGCGATCCTAACTGGACAGCGCCAGATTCAACTCGTTCCCAATC
>WFOZ01001035.1 GCA_015487825.1 Planctomycetaceae bacterium | reverse complement strand
TTTAACCTGCTGCATGACCGGGGAATCACCAACAAGTTTGGCTGTCCCTTCAACAGCTTTTAATCTACTTTCCAGAGCAATTGTTTTGTTCGTCAAGTTTCGCCTGTCACTGACACGGCGAAGCACATTTGCAATTGTAACCAACTTGCAGGGCTTAGGAATGAAGTCGTAAGCCCCTTTGCGGATCGCCTTGATTGCAGCTTCCATGCTTCCATGCCCGGTGCTGATGATAATTTCTGTATCGGGCGATACCTGTTTGATGTGATCAACAACATCCCAGCCGCTCAGACCTGGCATTCGCAAGTCAATGATAGCCGCATCGAAACTGTTTTTCTCTAACGCTTTCAACGCAGATTCTCCATCTTCGCATATAGTGGCTTCATGCCCCATGCGAGGGAGTTCAAGTTTCATGACGTCTCGAATCAAAGGTTCGTCGTCAACAAACAAAACACGTAATTTAGCAGCAGAAGGCGAATTCAAAGTCTACTCCTTGACACCGAAAAAACCATCGAAATGGCATTGGGCGGATTCATCCATGAATCGGCGGTGGGTCAAAATGTGACGGGAAATATAGAACGATGCTGACCATTACCAACACGTTGTTGACATTCAGATCGACGTGAGAAGCGGTTGATAACAGATTCCAGAAATCAAGGCAATTCGAGTTTCTCCATTTTTTTCATGAAATAGATTCAAGTTTTCGCCTCGTGCAAAAAACAGCAGACTGCAATGAGATAAACATAGAAATGCTCCAGATCTGGATTACCTGCGCAAAACAGAATCGAGAAGTTCCGGCAAGTTCAACTTACAGACCAGGCGATTCACCCCAAGTTGCTCCAACTCCTTACGACAGCGAGGGGTAAGCCAATTTGTAGCTGCCAATATCTGCCCGGAAACTATCGAGCTTTCCTCGATAGTTGCGGCCTGTTTCAGAATATTATCTTCAGATTCGACAGGAGAAAGATGGCCTGACTGATGCCCTCGATTCGCAGAAAAATCTTCTGTGTAATTTTTACCAGGATCGCTTATATGTTCTGTTAACCAGTCTTTCAGGGACCGATTAAATGGGTCGATATCAATAATTATCTGCCCGTTATACCCTTTGCCAGCCTGTAGATATCTACCCAGATTGCCCAGGGTATGCATACACAAGCATTGTGACTGACAAGCTGCCTCCCAAGCATCAGAAATCATCTCAGCCCAGATTGCATCCGGACTGAAAACAATAGCCTGCTGCTGGCACCCTTTATTAGCTGATGGATCCACCAAAGACTGAAATTCAAAATGAACTGCTTCTTCCCGAGTCGCAGTCAGGGGGAGAGCAGCAGCCTTTCCGGTTAAAACCTCTACCTCCCGATCAATCCGCTGATCCAGCCTCCAGAAAGGAACGCGTATGCTTTGTGGCAAGAGGTTTCGTGTCCGCCCATCAGATTCACAAAGTGGTCCGTATGCAGCCAGGAATCGAGAAAGAGGATATTTTTTGAAGAGCCGGCCTATTTCTACTGGACAGAATTGATCTGAGAAGCTCTGGAAAAGAATGATCAGCTCCGGCTCTTCCGGAGCTGGACTCTCTCCCAGAAAGAAGGAGAGGTCACTATAGCGGTGAATTTCCAGACGGGCATAAGCGTTTGCCTCTTTAGTGGCAGCATCTCCTATAAACACGGTGCGAAGCTTCCGTGTCTCCCGTTCTGCTCCAGGTTGTTGATAGGCAGTCACAGCTTAATACTACTGATGGTTAATCCTATTGTGGCTTGTGCAAATCTCAAAAACCTTCCTGAGGTCCTGATAATCACACATTGGTAATCCTGACAGTGTAGGAAACAGAGGGGATGATTGCGGGCTACACAAGCGCAAAATTCTCTTTTTCCCCCAGATTCCCCTAGCGTTGCAGTAGTTAACATGCAGCGCAGATATCAACCCTGCCAAAACAGATAACCGACAACCCTCCCCAGAGAAAAGTGTCGTCATAATGATTTTCAGAAAAATGCGAAAATTGTCAACTTTCCCTCACGTAGGAAATTCAAGAGAATTTAGTTACAGAATTGCAATTTATCCAGAATGCCCCTAGCTGCCAAAAACCACCAAAACTACATATCTCTATTAACCCAAACAGGTTACAACAAAACATAACTTCTCACCATCCTGTTTGGCACGGTAATTGCTTCTATTCTTTTCAGCCTCAAAGAGAAAAGAGAGTTTGACAATGGGATCGATTGTAGAGGCGATTTTGAAAGAGCATCTAACTCAACAGAGAATTGATGACACCAAATTGATCCAGGAGTCGCTAAGAGACGTATTCAATTTACGACGAGAGACAAACTTCTGTTATCGAACGTGAGACACTCGGTGACAGTCACAACATTAAAGGAGACGAGAGATGTTTAACAAATTCAAGAGGAATTGGAAAAAGTGGTCCCCATCATTGCGAATGATGGCTTTGATGACCGCAATCGCCTTTGGCACAACTTTCTCTACAGTTAATGCCCAGGAAAAGAAAGCACAGAATTTTGCTGCCGACTTGAGCCCGGAAGCAATCCAGCAGAGAATCAGCTACCGAGTTAATGACAGCAAGTTGAATCAGTTCCTTGCTTCAACAAACGACAGACAGGTCCGTGCGT
>WFOZ01001034.1 GCA_015487825.1 Planctomycetaceae bacterium | reverse complement strand
GCCTCCTATTTCTGCGGTGGTCCGCAATAGCGGATCCTACAAACAACCTATATTTCTGTAAAAAACTACCTTCACTGAATAGTTATAGATATTTTAAGAAATGTATAAGGGAACCCCTATAAAACACAGCTGCAAAGCCAGTAGAGCGGAAACAACAGGCTAAATCAACTGTTAATCAGTCTATTGTTCGCTTATTGGTTGTCAACCAGAATTTTGGCAACTTTAGGCAAGAACACAATTTCTGGGCTTTTCGCATGAAAATGGTTTGATATAACGGGAACTATCTGGGTATCCTGTTGGGTGAGGAGACCTCAATTTCCCGGCACTTCTTTTGTCTTTGTAAACTTAATTCTATATCGGCTGACAATTTATCAGACGGAGTTCTTATTTATAGAGTGATGTCGGGGACAGACATCAGCAGCGATCTTATCTTTCAAACATTCGTTTCAGGCAGACAGGTAGTTCCAAAGTAAATCAGCAGAACCGGCAACTGTTTACCGATCAGGCAGATCAACTTGATGAAACAGCCTGATCTATTCAATCAATCCTTTTTCGTGGGGCCACGGATTGGTGACTGACCAGACTGACTATAGTATTCCGACTTCCCTGGGAAATCAGACCGCAACGCGGGATTCTGCATTTCTTGTTCATGAATCTCCACGGGGAGGCATCACCAGGAAGAACGTGCTTCGCACGACCACCCTTATCGGATCGCACGAGACATGTAATCTCCAGCTGATTTCCTCGCAGGTGGAACCCTCTCATTGTGTGCTTACCCTTGATGGTCGTGGCTTTCGAATCTGGGACCTGCGTTCCCGTACGGGAACTTTCGTCAACGGAATAAAAATTCGCAGCACTCGTTTGCAGCACGGGGATGAAGTAAGAATCGGCTCGTTCACCTTCAAGTTTGAAACAACAGTCAAAGACCATTCGCGGGAAGGATTTTTCATTGACGATTACCGCGTCATCGGCATCCTCGGAACAGGCGGAATGGGCTGGTTGTATGCGGTGGAAGATCCTCGCACTCAGGAAAAATTTGCGTTAAAAGTTTTGATGCGGCGGGCGAATCATCCCAACGTCGATCAACAGGAATTGCGAACCCGCTTCCTCCTTGAAGGCGAAGCGGGAGGCAGGCACAAGCATCCGAATATTATCAGTGTGCTGGAATATCAGTACCGCAGTGATGTTGAGTATCTGCTATTGGAATTGTTTGAATCAATCGACCTTCAGGAGCTGATTCAACGCGATGGCCCATTGGACCCTGCGTTTGTTTGCAGTGTTGGTCTACAGGCAGCAAAAGCTCTTCACCACATTCATCTGGCAGGTTCGGTGCATCGTGATGTAAAACCTTCTAATTTACTGATCGGAGAAAATGGGCTTGTAAAAGTTTGTGATTTCGGTCTGGTGCTTCTCGGAAATGATCCGGTCGAAGCAGAACTTGCTGAGCAGATGGGAAAAGATTGTCTGGGGACTGCTGACTACATTGCCCCAGAACAATCGAGAGACAGTTATGATGTTGACGGACGCGCTGACATTTACGGATTAGGATGTGCCTTGTTTCTGGCGTTGACCGGAAAGCTGCCTTTCCCTGCCGAGAACAGCAGCGAAAAGATTCGTGCTCACCGCAGGCTGTCTCCACCACGCATCACGGACTTAAACCCTAAGGTTCCCTCGGAAATTTCTGCGATTGTTCACCGTTGCATGGAAAAAGACCCGAAAGATCGCTACCAGAGCGGAAAAGAACTCGCTGCTGCTTTTACTCCTTACGCGAAAATCCGGAAAGTCCGTATCAACTTCCAGGATTTAATTGCCAAACGAACTCATCAGGCATCCTTCAGATTAGCCGATCCCCGCAAAAAACATTACCTGCAACGAATCCCGGCTAATGTGGCCTCGTCGTTGGCAGCCATAACCAGCGAAGAGCATATCGGTAACGAGCACACTGTTATTGATGGCCGCCAGGCCGGTGCAGCAACTCGGATTCCCGGCGATACCTCAGCTGCACGGGATGCTTACTGAGTTTAGCTACACAGCAGCATGCCGCTGACTGCATGCTGAGAAAAGAGAATCGTCTTTTTCTCTTGGATTTTGGACTCCGTCCAGTTTGAGAATCCCCCTCTCCAGTAACATCAGCGAGGACGCACGATGGAATTTAAGCGATAAGTTGATACAGCCGCTTAACTGGAGATTCTGACCTTTAACTCTCCTATCGCCTACTGCGTACTGAGTTATGATTTCGAATAATTTCAATTCTGCTTTTTCTCTGGTGCCTGTTTCAAAAAAACATTGATTCGAGGCGAAGCTTCATT
>WFOZ01001033.1 GCA_015487825.1 Planctomycetaceae bacterium | reverse complement strand
TATATTGTTTCAAAGAAGAAGAGGTCTGTTTGTTCGTCGTGCGTGCAGTTCGCAAACGTAGACCATACAATCAGGGTTTGCCCTGTTTGTGATACGGTCGTTTTGGATTGGCGCGATGCTCAAGAAAGGCAATCAGATCACAGATTTCCTGAAATGTCAAAGGTTCCAACGCCCCTGCAGGCATGTTGGATTGCCTGGAGGGAGAAATCGATTCGATTTCGTTTTTGTGAATCGAGACTGCTTTTCCTTCCGATCCAACAACCGAAACGGTTCCCTGCTTTCCGGCTGACATCAGACCGGAATATGTTTTCCCCGATGTTGTCAACAAGGTAATGCTCGGATAGTCTTCGTTCAATTCAAGATTTGGAAACAGGATTGCTTCGAGAAGTTCCTTGCGTTGCCTTAAGCCGGAGATATCGGAAAGGTCAGGACCGAATTTTTCGCCCCTCTCTCCTTTGGGATGGCATTTCGCACAGTTCGCTTTGCTGTAGACAAGTTTTCCCCGGTTCACATTTTCCTTGTTGAACTGCAGTGGTGCCAATTTTCTGTTTAATACTTCATAAGACCAACGACTGTTTTCAGGTAAGTTCGGCCAGGATGGATCGAGTTCATCCGGCCATTTTTTTCGGAACCAGTTTTGATAGAACTTCAATGAGTCGCTGCTGGAAACAGGAGCATCAGAATTGTTTTGAAAACGGGAAACGCGAACCCCGGTCCAATGCCGCAGAAGCTGTAGTGCAGCAGGCTTGTCGGCTTCGGGCAAACGTAATCCGATGAGGATGACTCTGCGAATCCAGCGAGAATTGGTTGCGCGTTGACGATATCGAGAGAGTGCTTTCAGGACCGAAACAGCCTGCTCGCCTTCCACGACCGTTAACGAACGGATCAGAAACCGCCAGATCGGTAGACTCGATGGTTTTTGAATCGCATATTCACTTAACGCATAAGCGGCTTCGTCACGATGTTCGGTATCGGTTTCAAAAACAGTGCGGATATACTGGATTGCATCTTCATCTTCTGATTTGGCAAGCAGGCGGAGGACCTTTTCCCGCAATTGGGAGATCTCAGGATTTTGATGCTCAGAAAGTTCATAATCAATTGCAATCAATCGATGTCTGGCAGTCTGATCATCCAGCATCTGCGCGAGTTTATCAGATTCCTGCATCAAAGCAGGTAAATCGGGGCTATGTGTCTTATTCGCTTGCTCTGCATTAAGACTGGTAAGCATACATAACGTGAGGGCGAGGCTTGGTAAAAGACGATTTATTTCGAGACGCTGGAACATTATCATCCTTTGAGTTGTCGTAGAGGTGTCAATTGGAAACAATACCCGGTACAGGATAGAAAAATCTATAACAGACCTCCCGGATTTGTCTTCTCTACGTGAAATTCCTGTCTTCAAATCCGGATTCTTCAAAATAAGTTCGTTGTTCAAAGAACATTCCGTGATGCACCTTTGTGTCAGAGAGAAACACGATCTATTTCGTGCGTTGCAACGTACCTCTTTCAAGGAAATAATAACATATGCCAGCCAGTACGCTGATAAAAAATGCAACCTGTCTGTTACCTGGCGGAGCGGAACAGATAAATGTTTTGATTTCGCAGGGGAAGATCATTCTTGATCCTGCGGTTCATACAACAGCTGAGGAAACAATTGATGCTGCGGGGTTGCATCTGCTGCCCGGTGTGATTGATGATCAGGTTCATTTTCGTGATCCCGGATTGACGCATAAAGAAGATTTACATACCGGTTCGCGAGCCTGTGCTGCCGGGGGAGTGACGACATTTCTTGAGATGCCGAACACGAATCCTGCGACCATTACCTGTGATGAGTTACATAAGAAACTGGAACTTGCTTCGAAAAAATCGATAGTGAATTACGGTTTTTATATCGGTGCAACCCCCGATAATGTTGCAGAACTTCAGCAGGCAAAACGGACGCCGGGAATTAAAATTTTTATCGGTTCGAGTACCGGCAATTTACTGGTTGATCAACAGGAGGCACTGGAGCGGATTTTTGCCGAGACAACTCTTCCAATTTGTGCACACTGCGAAGATGAAGAAACGGTTCGCAGGAATGCGGCGGCGCTGGAGGGAGGGAAATGTATTGAAGATCATTCAAAAATTCGTAACCATGAAGCGGCGGTCATCGCCACCAAACGGGCGATTGATCTGGCGATTCGCCATAATCATCACTTTCATGTGTTGCACGTTTCGACAGCTCAGGAGTGTGAACTGCTTCGAGAGTATCAACAGCAGGTAACCGATCCGGCTAAGCGAGTCGTTTCTGCTGAAGTTTGTCCGCATCATCTGCTATTCAATATTGATGATTACCAACGGCTTGGTTCTCTGGTGCAGATGAATCCTTCGATCAAAACCAAGGCGGATAACGAGCGCCTTTGGCAGGCATTACGACAGGGAGAAATTCAGGTGATCGCAACTGATCACGCTCCCCACACTCTTGAGGAAAAGGATCAGCCGTACCCTCGCTCACCCTCGGGCCTGCCTGCGGTAGAGAACTCGCTGGCCCTGATGCTCAATGCTGTAAATCAGGGGCGTATTTCACTCGAAAAATTGGTCGAATGTATGTGTGAAGCTCCTGCGGAAATCTGGGATATTGTCAATAAGGGGAAAATTGAAGAAGGTTATGACGCTGATCTGGTACTGGTTGATATGAATTTAGAGAAAACAATTCTGAATGAAAATCAACGGGCCAAAGCCGGCTGGAGTCCCTGGCACGGTGTTTCACTTACCGGCTGGCCTGTGAAAACCTGGTGTCATGGAACGGTTGTTTATGATGGAAAACAGGTCTGCGAGGATCACCGCGGGCAGGAAGTTAAGTTTGATCATTCCCCATAATTCCTGTAAGGTGTGAAACAGGCAGGTATTGTCTATAACATATTCTCAGAGACTGTGGTAATTAAATATATAGTGGAACGTGCCGATCGAGGTGTCGCTGTCCGGCTTGTCCAGCAGTGGCCTCTAACGAGTGTTTTTTCCATCACAAGGGCAGTAATTCTGCGTGTCAACCGATCAAGCCAGAAGTAGTTCGAAAACCATAAGCACGCCGTTCGGCAGCACCGATGCGGAGCGGCTGGTTGTTGCGCAGTCTACAGAATTGTTCTCTACTTCGCAGCCTCTTATTCTGGCCAGTGGCGAGAAACTTGGTCCGATACAAGTTGCTTACGAAACCTACGGCACGCTTTCAGAGGAAAAAGATAATGCGATTTTTATCTGTCATGCTCTGACTGGTGACGCACATGCAGCCGGGAAATATTCACTTGAAGATAGCAAAGCCGGCTGGTGGGACGAGTTTATCGGCCCGGGACGCGGTATCGATACCGACAAATATTTTGTTATTTGTGCCAATGTGCTGGGAGGATGCACTGGGACGACTGGCCCGACGAGTATTTCCCCTCAAACAGGCAAACGTTATGGATTGGAATTCCCGTTTATCACAGTGGAAGACATGGTACGTGTGCATCGCGCATTGATGGCAAATCTGGGAATTGAGACTCTGGCTGCAGTAATTGGAGGATCACTTGGTGGAATGCAGGTTCTTGAGTGGGTGGCGCAGGCTCCTGATAATCTTCAAAACGCAATTGTTCTCGCTTCTGCCGCTCAGTTATCTGCACAGGGGATCGCCTTTAATACCGTTGGCCGCAGAGCAATTTATGCAGACCCCAATTTTAACGATGGCGAGTATCATCAAAATGATGAAGTGCCCAAATACGGATTAGCGCTGGCTCGGATGATTGCGCACATTACGTACCTTTCAGAATCTTCCATCGAAATGAAGTTTGGCAGAAAGCTGCAGGACGAAAGTGATGAATTTGCATTTGAATTGCAGCAGGAAACCGAATTCCAGATTGAAAGCTACCTTCATTATCAGGGAAATCGCTTCGTTGAACGCTTCGATGCCAACAGTTATCTGTATTTGACACGTGCGATGGATTACTTCGATTTGGCTGCGCGTTACGATGGGCTGGATGCCGCCTTGAAGAAGACTTCTGCCCGGTTCCTGATCGCCTCTTACACGACAGATTGGCTGTTTGCCAGTGCTCAATCGCGAGAACTGGTTTCAACTTTAATTTCCAACGACAAGCACGTCAGTTTTTGCGAACTGGAAAGCCCATTCGGTCACGATGCCTTCCTGTTGGAAATCGATCAGCTTACACAGATTGTTCGAGCATTTCTTCAGGCTGAAGACTGAAAGGAAATGTTTTCTGGCAGTAATGCAGACTGCGCTATTGTGCCAATTGTATATTCATAAGCCGCAGGGTCCGCTATTGCGGACCAGGCTGGGCAGTGGAACTTCCTGTTTCATGAGATAGTCCGCAATAGCGGACCCTACAGGCTGGCGACTTTCTGAACCTCTTTTATTTGGCAGCAAAGCAGTAAATGGCGCCGCTGTCGGTGCTGACGAAGAGATGGTTGTTGGCGACGGTTAAGCCGAGTGCTTTTCCTTTCACCGGAGCAGTCCAGAGATTTTTTCCGTTGATGGTATCAATCGCAACGACATTATTTTCGCCGCCTGCAAACAAGATATCGCCTGCCAGAATTAGAGCCAGCGACTGCGGGCAGGAGACCTGCCAATTCAGGCAGTCAGAAAGTGATTGTTCGAGTTGCTTTCTTTCTTTCTTTAATGCTTCAATTTCGTTTCGCAGCTTTTTAATTTCTTCCGTTTTCTTTTTGCTGAGCTTACGAAGTTGAGAATTCAGTTTGGAGTTTTTCTCGCCCATTGCAACTTTCTGTCGCTGCAAAAAGAAATACCGGGACTGATCCAACTGGGCGATCTCTTTGGCGGATTGCAGATAAGCGAACTTTCCTGATGCGATAATGCGCTGCGCACCTTCCAAAAGAACCATTTGTTTGTTTGATTCGTTTTTATGCAACATCAGTGTGCCACGAAGAGACCCCTGCCCTGAAACAAAATCTTCATCTTCGGTGAGAAACGCATAGATGCCGCCCCCTTCCTGAGGATCCCCCGAATTTCCTTTCGGTTTTCCATCTGCTAGTTGAAACAGGGCAGGAAATCCACGGCCCTGCAAGGCATAAAGCGTAGAAGAAGAGGCAAGCATTGGGGCTTCCAACGTCATTTTATAAACGGTTTGCCTGTACGTTCCCTTCCCCTCGAACTTTCCCGTTTCGGCATTGACTGCACAGAGCCAGGACTCTTTCCAGGGAAGCAATGAAGCTGCAAAGTACGCTTTATTATTTTGAACAAGCACTCCCGTGCGGCAAGGCCAGAAAGAAATCAGCTTGCCATTGTTGGGAATCAGACGATCATTCTCGGCTGGCTTCACTTTCCAGATGAGCTTACCCGTTTTCGCATCCAGGCAGTAAGCACAACCATCATCTGAACCGAAATAAACGTTGCCATTATACCATGTTGGAGTGACGCGAATCGCTCCTTCAGTGATGTAGGACCAGCGTTCTTTTCCGGTATTGGCATCGAAGCAATGGACTGCATCATCAACAGAAGACCCAAACCAGACCGCATCGCCTACTGCAATGGTATAGTAGGCATGATCATAATTTCGCATCGCCTTGAGTTCTTTGACTTCCGCATAAGCATCCCACTTGGCTGGTCGCGCCCAGGCTGGTTGAGGAGAATGCGCGGGGTGATGTACCCATGATTGCTTCAAAGGCAAACTCAGCTTCTCGCTTGTCACTGCGCTTCGACGGTTATCGTGCTGATAAGTCGGCCAGTCTTCTGCAAAACCGGTTTTGTTTATGCAACACAGAAGCAATAGGAAACAAATTGATTGTTTGATTTTCATCGTGACAAAGCTCTTTTTATTCATGCCTTCAATTCTGCAGACTCAACGGAAGTCATCTTATGCAAGACGCAATTTTTTGCGGGCTTGATGGATCGCTTCGGTCAGTTTATCAACTTCTTCCAGAGTATTGTAGAGACCAAAGCTGGCGCGAACGGTTGCAGATACTCCAAGTGTTTCGTGCAGAGGCATGGCGCAGTGATGTCCATGCCTGACACAAACGCCATGTCGATTGAGCAAAAACGCCAGATCCTGCGGGTGCGCCCCTTTAAGAGTGAAACTGACAATCGCCCCTTTTTCTGAAGTATCAGGACCATGAATGACAAGACCGGGAATTTCCTGAAGTTGTTTGGTCGCTCGAATCAGTAATTGTTTTTCGTGCTTTTCGATCCAGTCAAAACCAATTCTCTGCACAAATTCGATCGCAGGTCGTAACGTAATCGCCTGAGCAATCGGCAACGTCCCGGCTTCAAATTTAGCAGGGGCAGCCGCCCAAGTGGAATGATCATCAAAAACCTGATCAATCATGTGCCCGCCTCCCAGAAACGGGGGCATCTGTTCCAGTAACTCTTCTTTGCCGTAGAGAACACCGAC
>WFOZ01001032.1 GCA_015487825.1 Planctomycetaceae bacterium | reverse complement strand
GCCGGGAAGCAAGCGAAGCCTGGGATAGCCTTCGACCACAGGGTGAGTTTGACGTAACGGTCGAAATTGACGGACTTCTAAATGCTCGAGAAGACCGCATGAATATTGAAATTCCCTGGATGAAGCTCAAAAAATGTTCCATTCATCCTAAAGCATTTCCCTGGCGGCTTTCTGAAGTCGATGCAACGGTAAGAATCGACAGAAAAGGGGCGGTCAGCTTTAAAAACCTCAAAGCAACACACAATCTTTCCCGCATTGAAGCCGAAGGGACATTCAATTCATACGATAATATCTGGCAATTAACTTTTGCCCAACTCAACATAGATGACTTATCCCCCGATCACGAATTCATGGCCGCACTCCCTGAAGAGTTTCGCAAATTACTGGAATCGATGAAAGTCGAAGAGCCTGTTTCATTATCCGGAACAATACAGTTCAAAGGTGACCATCAGGGAAAAGTAGTAACTGCCGCATGGGATACAACTGTTGTGTTAAACCAGACAGACGTATTTCTGGGCGTCGAAATCGAAAATGCCAGCGGCTCTATAAAATTCAACGGAATACTGGATGAAAAAGGGACAGTCACAATTTCTGACGGCAAACTGGCACTCGATTCCTGCTGGGTCAAGGGTTATCAGATCACCGATATCAAGGGACCGTTTTTTATTGATAAAGATCGTATTGTAGTCGGCTCTGAAAAAATGTTTGTTACCGATTCTCTTCAGGAAGAGTGGAAAACGATTTCTCGCAAAGAGCGGGTAGCAGGTCGTATTTTTGGAGGAGAACTGTTTCTGGATTTAATGGCACGTCGATCCAACAGGATGCCTTACTGGTTACGATGCAAGTTATCCCGGGCCAATCTCGAACAGTGGGCGATTCAGAATAAATATGGCCAGGCAAATATTCGTGGCGAAATGAATGGCTATATCGATTTGGCAGGCGATTCAGTTTCAACACGCAACATGGTTGGCAACGGCGAGCTGCAAATCAGCCCGGCTGCACTTTATGAATTACCCGTTGTTCTTCAAATGATCCAGAAGCTAAAATTCACTCCGGTAGATGGTTCTGCATTCCACAAAGCGTATGCGAAATACCGAGTGCAGGATGAAAAAATTATCTTTGATGAAATCGGACTGCTCGGAGAAAGTATCAGCCTGCTTGGCAAAGGATATATTCGCTTTGACCGCACAATTGACCTCGATTTCATCTCTCGACGGCCTCGCAAGAGTCGCATCAATGTCGTCTCTCAGGTACTAACCGGGCTGGAAAGAATTTTACCTGTGCTATTCATTGTTGATGTTACCGGAACAATAGACTACCCGATTATTGTTGTTCAGGATGGAGTCAGTGATGGGGTTAACGGCGCATTACAGGGCTTCATAAAAATTCTGGAAGCAGGCCCGGCAAACTTCCGCCCCATGCTTATCCAGCCTCCCCCGCGACTTCAATTACCGAAGCAGGAAAATTGAGTCGCAGAGTTGTGGAAAGTCGATCTGTCAGCAATCTCAATTCCTGCTTTTATGCGGAATCACTTTGCTGATATCGATAATGCAAAGTTGCCGTCCGTTATTACCATCTACCGCGTCAATGCAGACGAATTTCCCATCGTGGCTTAACCGGGGATGCGTATCAACTCGCCATTCTCCTGAATAGATTTTCGGCAGATGAAAGTGTCCCAGATCGATACGACGCTTGGTGGCTATATGATACAGATGAGGTGTTTGATACCGCTCGGTTCCCTTAGGGTAGGTGTCATTCAGAATCCATTCTTTACCGGGTAGATAACTAAGATGACCGTAGGGATCGAGAACACCGTAGCCGATGTTTTCAACCTTGCCTGCTTCGCGATCTTCGAACAGAAAATCTCCCCAGGTTTTTATGCCACACCAATCTTTGGCCTGCGAAAGAATGTGCTGAGGATCACGCCAGATGAAATGTGACGCATAGCCGTTGGGGATCACCACGCGAATATCACTGCCATCGGGATTGGCGGTAATCAGGCGAGTCAGCCGTTTGCCATCCGGATATCGCCAGCGATGCAATGCAATAAAGCGGCTGCCATCGGGATTGAACAGCAGATGATTAAAATAATGTTTAATACCTGGCTGATTATTCGGAATTTCTCCAATGCTCGCAATTTTTTCAAGACTGATAATGAGCTTCGATTTTCCCGTTTCCAGATTGATATGAAAAATCCCGGTATCTTTGGGAGCCATCTCATCAGCGAAAGGATCTTTGATTCCGTTGTAGCCGTAACCGGGACGTACATCGGCAATCCTGCGAAAATCCGGCGTCACTGCAGTTTTGCCATCTGGACTGACACTGTAAACAGGGTGTGGGATTTTTTTTATTTCATTTGTTTTCACATCCATGATCACGCTGGCGTAATTGTCTTCTTCCCGGATATTCCAGATAATTTTCGATTTCGAACCGGGCAACCACTGCAACATGCCCCCCTGCTGCCAGTTCCAGGCGGTTGTCTGTCCCAGGTGAATCCAGCGGTCTGCATCCTGCAGGTCGATCATCCCGATATAAACAACGTCGTCCGCTTTGGGAGAACGATGCTCGAAGGCGACTTCCATCGAAAGCACATATCGCCCCGTGGGATCGAACTGATATTTATCGTAATAACCAAACCAATGATGACGCGGCCCCGAAGTAATGAATCGATGCGGAGCAAATTCGCTCGTCTTCTGCACTTGCGAAAATACTTCGCCGTCGGAAAAGAGAATGATTGCGGCAAGCAGCAACATGACAATAAACACCTGACAAGTATATCTCATTAGCCATTCCCTAACCCG
>WFOZ01001031.1 GCA_015487825.1 Planctomycetaceae bacterium | reverse complement strand
AAGCAGGGATGCGCCAGGGAAGGCTATCGGGCGAACATGGATGCTGGCCTGAAATCGCCATGGATGGCGTGGAGAGAGCCGGGCGTCAGCCGGGCAAACGGTTCAAACAGGGCGTGGCTGGCTCTCGATGTCTATGCGGGCCTGGGAGCGCCGCTCTCGGGAAGGGCTAATCTGCGTGGCACTTAGCCGGCCACACTTATAGGTGGGCAGGTTGCCAGCTAGTCGGCACGCCTTTTCATTAAGGTATGGTATAAAAGCCCCAATTTAATCTGGCAGAAAGTAAACGACCAACTCACATTCCAATATGCTTCTGAATGTCTTGGTTGTGTCATGTGCAGCCATTTGCGAATGTTTCGCCTCAGCTGTGCAGGTACCGCATCGGCCCCATGCATCTGACACGAGAACCTATTCTGGAAATTCTCCTTGTTCTTCGAGTTCCTCACTGTACTTCCAGAGGCCATATCCGTTCGGTGGTAAGTCGTATAGACCTTTAGCATCTTGTGTTGGCAAGAGTCTCTCATACGCGAGAAGAAAGTGCTTTTCCACGAAGTCTACGTGATCAACATCAGTTTCCTCCAATACGAGGTCACTGGCGTGTACCCAGCCAATATCGCAGTCATCTGTGATATTACTTGCATCATCGTTCGTGACGGTTCTAGCTTGTCGAGTCTTCGAGCAATATGAAAATACATAGACAGCGTCGTTGCCAGGAGCCCAGTTGCTTGGGTGCTCTGCAACCAGCTCAGCAATCTCACAGCCATGCTTAGAGAGGGAAAAAGCAATACCAGTGGGTACTGCTGCACCAGCAATACCTACGCCACTTACATATGAATGAAAACGAAAAAGGGGTATGCAGCCGGCTACATGTTGCTTAACCCGGAGACGCGCAACTATTGAAATATTGCCTTCATTGTGTTCATGACGCTTTCGCTTGAAATCTAATTGGGCCTCCGCCGTCTCAAGCACTCGTTCGCCAATCTCGAGTATAAGTTCTGCGTCTTTGGCTAACACGGGAATGAAAGGTTCGACTCCACCGATAAATATCGATTTCAGTTGTACCAACGCGGGTTCTAATCCTTGATCTTCATGCGCTGTACCCATCTGCTGAGATACTGCCTTTATTAGGTATTCATGTGTCAGCGGTTCCCCACCAACCACCAAGGCCTCGGTGTCATGGATAATTTCCTTCAATGAGTAATAATCTGGTGTTAACCTTGGATCGCCGCAACCCCCTCTTTGAATTGTCACAATCAAGAATTCAAGCCCCTGCGCGAGTGGATGATCACGCTTTAGTCTCCCCGGCACATGCAGAAATATCTTGTCGTCTATCTTCAGTTCATTAACTAGCCGAAAAAGGAGCCCTGCAGTGCGGCTTCGACCGCACGTGCATACTAATAATCGCAGCTGTGCAGAGAGGTCCTTTAGATGACTAGGGCTCTCTCCCAATTTTTTGAGGTGCTCTCTTAGGGAAAATAGATGAGCATCGAGGTCATACAAGTTCTGTTCCAGAGATTTTGGGATACGTGTTGTTTTGCTCATCACAATTTCCTAGTCTTCTTGTGAAGTGCTCGTAACATTCATTGGACTAACCCCACCGATAAGTCCATCCAAATTTGGTTTCGTGCGAATGGTACCGGATTTTCCGCATCTGGGCACAAGGTTAAGCGTCCTTGGTCAATCCAGCAAGGTGGGAAATACCGACGACTTGGTCGAGGTCTCTCGTTGTCACTGACCGCACGAAAGCCGCAATTTAGAATCTGACACTGTCCGACAGATGAAGCCTGAACTACTACACATTAGGCTCCGGGAAAGCAATTAGAAAAACTGTCTTATCCCCCCTATTAATACCAGGGTAAAAGGTTGCCTGTCTCAACCGCTTTTGGCTAAGTTCAAACCTTTGAACGGCTGACCAGGTGAATATCAAGAATCATAACGCCAATAAAAAATATCCCTAACAGATAATCCATACAATCCCTCCATTTTTGATTCGTTGATCCAGGCCACGCCATGCGAAAAGCGAAATAAAAGGGGGAGACGGTCCGAGTCAAGAATCCATCCCTGACCCTAACCGCCAGCCGTCGCCGGACTCCGTCGGCTTCCGCATCCTTGCGGGGGCTTCCCTCGCACATAGGATGTGCCGCCAGCCAGATGACAATCAAGAGGAAAAACGTAATATCAGATATTTCCTACGCCTTCTGAAGAATCAGTGCCCTCCCCCTCCGAGAGGAGGGGGCTTAGGCACCCTGGGTGGTATTGCCTGGCTGCGGCCACTCTTTTTCTTTACGGCGCCGTTCGTAGTCTTCCAAGATATCATTTATAGCACCAACAAACTCTCTCAACTGCTCAAGCTGATCATTCGATTTTGGTGATACAAATTGTTCGAGGCATTGCCTTACCTCTAGAACAAGATTATCCAGTAATTTTTCATGATCTTGAGTCCGCTGTAATAGCTTATCCACTTCAACCTCGGCAAGCACAGACTCTAGATCCGCAATACAGTTTTTCAGCAGACCACCTGCATCTGCCTGCAATACCCGATCCGAGCCGGACTCATATAGGAGTTCGCCATAAAGGGCGATGTCAGGAAGTGCCGAACGGATTTTTTTTATGGTCGTATGCAAGGAGGTGTCCGTGTCATTATCCATCACACGTACCGCTGACGGATTGCCGCCAGGAAGGGGAACACCAGCCTGGACGGGGCCGGAGCGCAACGAGACCAGAGCAAGAATTGATCCCAGAAAAGCCATGATAACGCGAACGATGCGCTGCCATGTCCATTTCTCTTCATAAGGCTCTTCGCTATGTTGGAGCTCTTGCTCAATGCGTGGTTCAGGCGCCCCTTCTTCCAGCGGTAACGGTTCCGGTTCTGAACCCGGGGGACCCATCTGTCTT
>WFOZ01001030.1 GCA_015487825.1 Planctomycetaceae bacterium | reverse complement strand
CGAAGGAGTACGGTTTCTGTAAAATTCACGGGGTCGCAGAATGCGTGATCGATCATCCTGATTTGGCGCAAGTCAATGGAGAACCTTTACTGCCGCAGTACGATACAGCGGCTGCGATCGCGCTGCTTCCCCGACCGGAAAACAACCCGCTGGAGAGTATGCACAAATCCCGTATTCAATTTGCCTCTGCAGAAAGTGCCCGCAAATTTGGGATTGATATTGATATCGTGCAAACGCATTTGATGCGAGATGAAATTACTGCCAATGCAGAAATCGTATACGATCCGATGCGGGTGGCTCAACTGAAAACCAAAGCCCCCGGAACCGTTGTCGCGGTTTACAAAACCGTTGGAGATCCTGTTCAACAGGGGGAAATTGTTGCTATTGTTGATGCTGTTCGCGTGGGCGATGCAAAATCAGCCTTAATTCAGGCGCTGGTACAGGTTCAATTTGAACAGGCCAAAGTGGATCGTCTGGAGGATGCAGGTAAGAATGGAAGTATTGCCAGAAAGTTTCTGCTTGAAGCTGAAGCAGCTTATCGAAAAGCAGAAGTCGACTTAATAACAGCAAAACAAGCGCTGGCGAATCTCGGATTTATTTTGCCCAAAGATCTCGAAAGCAGAGAGCCGAAAGAACTAGCGGCAGAACTGCTTTATCGAGATATCCCAACGCATCTTGTGGGAACCTTGCCAGTACGGCAGCGAACAGCGAACCTGATTCCCGTTCTCGCCCCGTTTAACGGTATTGCTACCTCGCAGAATGTTGTTGCAGGGGAAGTTGTCGATTCGACTACGATGATGCTGAAGGTTGTTGATCCCTCGCAAATGTGGCTGGTGCTGAATGTGAAACAGGAAGAAGCAAAGTATGTACATATTGGCTTACCGGTACGATTTGAATCTGACGATGCGACGGAACATATCAACGGGAATATCTCCTGGATCAGTCCGGAAATCGATCCACAAACCCGCACCGTTCAGGTTCGCGTTGTTCTGAATAATTCGGAAGGATTATTAAGAGATCGTATGTACGGCACGGGGCATATTATTTTGCGTGAAGAACCGAATGCGATTGTGGTTCCGAAAATTGCGGTGCAATCGACATCGGATGCCCATTTCGTTTTTGTGCGTGATAAAAACTACTTCAATGACGATGCCCCCAAAGTATTTTACGTGCGGCAAGTTCGTATTGGTGCTCGCGATGGCGAGTTTGTCGAACTGCTCGCTGGAGTTCTTCCGGGAGAAGTCGTCGCGACTGAAGGAAGTTCTGTTTTGCTCGGTCAACTATTACGCAGTAACCTGGGTGCAGGTTGCGGCTGTCATTCAGAGTGACTGAAAGGAACAACCGATGGATTTTCTTAATCGAGTGATCGATTTCTCGCTGCATAACCGAATGGTTGTGCTTCTGGGAGTTGCAGCGGCTGCGGTGGCAGGAATGGTTGCGCTTCGCAATCTGGATATCGATGCCTTTCCGGATACGACGCCGGTGCAAGTGCAGGTGAATACGATTGCGCCGGCGCTGGCTCCGGAAGAAGTCGAGCGGCTTATTACGTTTCCGATTGAACTGGCGATCAGCGGATTACCTGGACTGGAAGACGTTCGTTCGATTTCCAAGTTTGGACTCTCGCAGATTGTTATCATCTTTGAAGATGGAACCGACATTTATTTTGCCCGGCAGTTGATTAACGAACGCCTTTCAACCGTCGAACTTTCCCCCGGTATTGAACGTCCGAAAATGGGGCCGGTTGCAACGGGTCTGGGAGAGGTCTTTCATTATGTGGTTACCGGTCAGGGAACCGAGCCGACCGATTTGCGGACGATTCATGATTGGGTCATTAAACCGCCAATGCGGACCGTTCCGGGGACCGCAGAAATCAATAGTTGGGGTGGATACAAAAAGCAGTATCAGATTCGTGTCGATCCCGACTTGCTCATTAAACACGATTTAACGTTTACTCAAGTTGTCGAAGCCGCCCGCAAGAATAATTTGAATGTGGGTGGTGGGAACATTACCGAATCGAGCGGCATGCTACTGGTTCAGGGATTGGGACGCACAATCGATGTGAATCAGATTAAACAGATGGTGATCGCGTCGAAAGATGGCGTGCCGATTCGAATTGAAGATGTGGGCGATGTGATGATTGGCCACGAAATTCGTCGCGGTGCTGTTACCGCGGACGGAAAAGGAGAAGTCGTTCTCGGGCTCGGCTTTATGCTCATGGGCGAAAACAGTCATGAAGTGACCTGGGCGTTAAAGGAAAAACTCGATTCGCTTAAAGGAACATTGCCGCCTAACGTGCAGGTTATTCCTGTTTATGATCGTACCGAACTGGTTAACTTCGTTATCGATACCGTGCGCAAAAATCTCTTTGAAGGCGGTCTGTTTGTCGTTGCGGTGTTGTTTGCTTTTCTGGGAAATATCCGGGCGGCTACTATTGTCGCGCTCGCAATTCCACTTTCGATGCTGTTCGCTTTTTCGGGAATGTATCGTTTTGGTATCGCTGCCAGTCTGCTTAGCCTGGGGGCAATTGATTTCGGTCTCGTTGTCGATAGTTCGGTCGTGATGATTGAGAACTGCGTGCGGCATCTGGCGCACGATCAGAACAGCGGAAAAAACCGACTCGATATCATTCGCGATGCAGCCGTTGAAGTTCGCCGGCCTACCATGTTTGGTGAATTGATCATTATGATTGTGTATCTGCCAATTTTAACGCTGGAAGGAATCGAAGGGAAACTGTTCCGCCCGATGGCGCTGACGGTCATCTTTGCGCTGATTGGTTCGATGATTCTTTCGCTGACATTGATGCCGGTGCTGGCGAGTTTCTTTCTGCCAAAAAAGATAGAGGAAAAAGAACCGTTTCTGATGCGAATTGCTCATGCGATTCATTATCCGATCCTGCAATTTTCGATGCACCACAAAGCCGCAGTCATGGGCTTTGCCGCTTCGATTATGATTATTGCCTTCGGAATGATTGCTCCGAATCTTGGTTCAGAATTTGTGCCTCGTCTTTCTGAAGGAGCGATTGTTTGTGGCGTGATTCGCTTGGCCGGGACCGATTTGGATGATTCAATTCGCTCGAACACGCAAATGGAAAGAGCGGTTCTGGAAGAATTCCCGGATGAAATAGAGCATATCTGGAGCCGGATCGGGGCAGCCGAAATTGCGACTGATCCGATGGGCATCGAACTGACCGATATTTTCATTACGTTGAAACCTCGTCCGACCTGGAAAAAAGCGAAAACACAAGCGG
>WFOZ01001029.1 GCA_015487825.1 Planctomycetaceae bacterium | reverse complement strand
GATGCGAAGAAAGCAGCGAAAGAATTGCAGTCTTGATTTCTCTTGAAAGCTCAGGCCAGGCATTCACCAATTGCAACAACTCTCCATCACATGCACCGCATTTTGCACCGCCTGCCAATGATATTTCGGAATGTATAGACGGTTTTCCCTGTCCTTCGAGTCCTACCGGGGGAGGGGAGCTGTTGATAAAAAAAGAGGGCCGTGCAACAAGCACGGCCCTCTAAGGAGACGAGAGAGACATTTTATTATTGTGGTTTCTGTTTCCCGATGATGGAGACAGGCCAATCTGTTTTAATGAGCAGACCCGACCATCTTGACCGAGTCTGCCTGAGTCAGTCCTATGTCGTCTTATCGGCAATCTGACCGCTTTCACTTTCAGGTTGGTTGCCGTTTCAATTATTTAGTACAACCTTCATTGCATCCGTCTGTGCACCCATCGGTGCAGTTGTCCGGACAGCAAGCTGTCTGGCAGGGATCGCAACAGACACGGCGTCTGACAACTCGTGGCACGCACTTGGTTCGTTTTACCATGATGGTACGAGGCACGCATGTTGTTTTTGTGACATATCGTGTTTCACAAACTCTGTGACAGGTGGTGTAAGGGACCATACGGGTACGGCATTCTTTCACCATTTTACAGGTTGTGTAAGGAATACGTCGTTTGACGGTTTCGCATCTCCAGGAGCAGGTTGTGTAAGGAACACGCTTGGTGATGCATCGTGTCACGTAGTGACAGGTTGTGTAAGGAACACGGCATCGTTTGGTTTCACGAACCATGTGGCAAGTTGTGTAAGGAACACAGCGGGTGCGGCATTCTTTGACGAAGTGACAGGTTGTGTAAGGAACCCGACGTTTGACTGTGTATGGAATTCGCTCGCAGGTTGTATAAGGAACGCGGCGTGTTTTGACACAGGTAACGTAAGTGGTGCAACAGACTTTTTTCTTGACCACTTTAGGGCACCAGACCTTACGACAGATAACCTGTGGTGGGCAGCGAACTTTTTCGACAGTGCAGCAGCCAGGTGTGTACTCGCATTTGCATGTACATGGATTCCATTTCCAGCTTCCACATCCTCTTTTGACTTGAGTTGATCGGCAGCCGGGGATGCGTTCACGAACAGTTTTCCACTCACCGGAGCAGACATCGACCCATTTAGTCGTAGTGACTGGTTTGCAGACGGTGTAACAAACATCACGGTAGCAGGTTCGCGTACGTGTTTTGTAGGCGGTGCAGCAGACAGTACGGTAGCAGGTTTTGTAAACCGGTCGGTTAACCGTGTAACAAACCTTGCGGTAGCATGTTTTTGTGACAGGTCGGCAAACCGTGTAACAGTGATCCCGGTAGCAGGTACGATAGACAGGTTTGCGTACTTTGCAGGTCACGGTGCGGTAACACGTTTTGTAAACCGGTCGCTTGACTGTCTGGCAAACCGTGCGGTAACACGTTTTATAAACAGGACGGCAAACCGTGTAGTTTTCTCTACGATAGCAGGTTTTGTAAACAGTTCGAGTGCAAGGCACAGCGACAGTTTTGCAGCAGGTATCGTAAACGGTAACCGGGCAACAGTATTCCTTTTGTTCCCAGACAATATCTTTGACGATGCGAGTTTTAGGCTTGCAACATCGACGGGCGATTCCAAATCGTCCCCAGTTCCCACATGTTTCTGTCGGACAGCAATTGTAGCTGTCCGCCCCGCAATAAGCGGCTTCAGCCTGCTGGCCTATTGCACTTAACAACAATGCAACGGCAGCGACCGGTATCCAGGCTGCTGATTTCATAACTCTTGTCCCTCAATGCTGTACCGGCTGATTCGAATGAATCGCCAGCTTCTCCATGATAATTACTGATCAGAGGTACTGTTATTCAATCCCTTCATATACCCCAACTGACTCATAACACCTGTTCTCCGAGGAAGGTGTCATGGTCAGTTTCGTCCAGAATGCGTCTCTATCTTTTGCAAATTGCCTATATATTGTTGCTGTCACGGGCTATCTACTGCCCTTATGCTGCGTAATCGGAATAGCCGTACGATTCGGAATTCTGCTCAAAAGTGGACACCGCCTCCATTTGAGCGGATCAAATCGGGCTTGGAGCGTTACCGCGAATGGATGAAAAGAGCAATTAATTATCCGAGTAACCGCACTTTCGAAAGGGTTTTCTACTTTGACTCTGCGATGGCATGAATCGTTTCTCATCATTCGTTATGCTCCTGGGAAACCATTACAACCAAATAACAATCAGGAGACTTGATAAATGAAGTACGCAATCTGTCAGGAGTTGTATGAAGGCTGGGAATGGGAAAAGCAGTGTGCGTTCACTGCTGAAGCCGGATACACCGGCATCGAAATCGCTCCTTTCACAATCGCCTCCCGGGCAGAGGAAATATCACCAGAGCAGAGAAAGCAAATTGGAAAAGTTGCTGGGGCAGCCGGTCTGGAAGTTGTCGGCTTGCATTGGCTGCTTGCAAAGACTGAAGGTTTTCACCTGACGACCAACGATCAGGAGGTCCAGAAAAAAACTGCAAATTATTTCGGCGAGTTGGCCAGGTTGTGCAGAGATCTTGGTGGCAGCGTGATGGTTCTCGGTTCGCCGCCTCAAAGGAATTTATTACCCGGCATCTCTCACGAACGGGCGATGCAAAATGCAACGGCAGTCATCGAACAGGCTCTGCCCGTTTTTGAAGAGACAGGTGTCGTTCTCGCGCTGGAACCACTCGCCCATTCGGAAACCGATTTTATGCTTACGTGCGAGAAGGCAACAGAGATCATCAAGCATTTTGATAACCCGCACATCAGGTTGCACCAGGATGTCAAAGCGATGTCGGATGAACCGACTCCGATTCCTGATTTGATTAAGCAGTACAAAGATGTCGTGGCTCACTTTCACGCCAACGATCTGAATTTAAGAGGCCCCGGCATGGGAGATGTCGATTTTCTTCCCATCTTCCAGGCACTGAAAGATACCGACTACAAAGGATGGGTTTCGGTCGAAGTCTTCGACTACACCCCTGGTCCGGAACGAACCGTAAAAGAGAGCATCGAATACATGCAGAAAATCTGGGCACAAGTTAAGTAAACAATGAATCTAATAACAAGGTATTTACTGATGAAATTTCTGACATTTTCTCTGACGGTCATTCTTGGGCTGTCTGTTTCCATTACATCTGAGACAATTGCGGCAGAGCCTGAGTATTCTGCTGAGCTGGTTTTTCCGCTGCATCCCGAGCACAATCATGCACCCGGAATTGTTGAGTACGCCAATGGTGATCTGCTTGTTTCGTGGTATCGTGGTGCAGGAGAACGTAAAGCGGATGATGTGGCGGTTTACGGGGCGAAAAGTGTGAAAGGTTCTCACTGCTGGGGGAAGTCTTTTCTCATCTACGACACACCCGGTTTCCCGGATTGCAATACCTGCATGATGATCGATCCGCAAAAACGTCTCTGGATTTTCTGGCCGGTTATTATTGCCAACTCGTGGGAATCGTGCCTGACGAATTTTCTGGTTTCTGAAGATTACGAAAATCAGCCCTCTCCCAAATGGAACAGGCAGGGAGTTATTTTTCTGAAGCCGGACGATTTCAAAAAAGATGCAACGGCAATGCTGGACGAGATGCTCAAAGGTTTGAAAAAGACCGGCATTCAATTACCCAAGGACCTTCAAAAGGAACTGGACGAAATTTATGTACGTCTGGGAGACAAACTGTATCAGCGACTCGGCTGGCAACCACGCTGTAAGCCAACGATACTTCCCAGTGGTAGAATACTGCTTCCGTTGTATACCGATACGTTTTCGATTTCGATCATGGCGATCAGTGATGATCAGGGAAAAACCTGGTTTGCCAGTAAGCCGCTGATCGGTTTCGGCAATATCCAGCCGATTGTGCTTCGCAAAAATGATGGAACACTGGTCGCTTACATGCGGGAAAACGGCATTCAAAGGCACATTCGGGTTTCGGAATCGAAGGATGATGGAATGACCTGGGGACCGGTTTATAATTCCAGTTTAATCAATCCCGGTGCAGGTGTGGATGGAGTCCGTCTGGCAAACGGGCATTGGCTGCTGGTTTATAACGACACCTTTGATAAAAGAAACAAGCTGGCAGTTTCAATATCCGAGGATGAAGGAAAAACCTGGAAATGGACGCGCCATCTGGAAAAACAGAAGGAAGGTTCCTATCATTACCCGGCAGTTATTCAGGGGAAAGATGGAACGATCCACACTGTTTACAGCTATTTTGTTGAAGGGGGCAAAAGCATGAAGCACGTCGCTTTCAACGAAGAATGGGTACGAGCCGGGGATCAGAGGAAATAGGTGTTAGGTATTGGGTGTTAGGCGTTAGGAAAGTCTGACCGAGCATTGTTTTCTGATTCAGATTGGTTGCTTATGAAGTTTACGAGATTGAATCAGTATTTCGATATGAGAAGCCGGGATGATCTCAAGGGGATGCAACGTCCGTTGATCGTCTTTGGATTGCTTTCTCTGTTGATCCTGGCGGGTACGATTGGATTTCGTTTGATTGGCCATGCCGGTTGGGTTGAATCGCTTTATCTGGCCGTGGTGACGCTGACAACACTGGGAAGCAGAGACCCGGCTTCTGATTCTGCGACGATGATTTTCACCATCATTTATATGATGTTTGGATTGGGACTTTTCAGTTACAGTATAACAACATTAGGCAAAAGCCTGATTGATGCCCGTTATCGAATTCTTTGGAGACGCCGCCAGATGTTGAATCGTATTCGCGCTTTGAAAGATCATTATATAGTTTGCGGACAGGGCCGAATGGGTACAACGATTTGTGAGTATCTGGCACGCAGAAAAAAGCCATTTGTGGTGATTGATCGTAATGAAGAACAAATTAAGGAACTTATCCAGGAATACGACTGGCTTTGCCTGGCTGGTGACGCAACCGATGACAATGTACTGCGTGAAGCAGGCATTGAACGGGCTCAGTCGCTTGCTTCGACTCTCGGTTCCGATGCAGATAATGTTTATGTTGTGCTTTCTGCACGAATGTTGAATAACAATCTGCAAATTGTTGCTCGTGCCAGCGACGATAAAGCGATAGAAAAGATGGAACGAGCCGGCGCGACACGTGTCATCAGTCCGTTTAGCAGTGGAGCGACAAAAATGGCTCGCTTTATGTTGAATCCGTTAGTTGACAACTTTGTTGAAGTTGCTGATGAGCATGACAGTGACTTGGAACTGGTCGATTTTCAAGTGACTGAAAAATGTCCGTATATCGGAAAAAAACTTTCTGAAACAGACATGCGTGATCTGGGGGTGATCATTCTCGGCATTCGTCGGGAAAACGGCGAACGTCTGATTCCTCCCCCCGGCTCTGCTGTCCTTCTTGAAGGAGACAGCCTGTTCGTATTTGGCCACGCCGCTTCGGTAGGACAGATTTTCAATCTGGGAGAAAATTCTACATAGGTTTTGGTTTAGTCATTTATCCCTGGATATTTGCTTCAAACCGGCAGGATGTTTTTGCCACGATGAGGAGAGGATTTAGCAACTGCGTCTCTGTTATTTTTTCCTGTTTGAGTTAGGTTGAGGTTTGAGTTTTAATCGTGACACGAATTGGAATTGCCATTGTTGAACGTGAAGATTGCTTCCTGATCGGAATCCGACCTGAAAAAGGTCCGCTGCCCGGTTATCACGAATTTCCCGGAGGGAAACAGCATCCGAAAGAAAGCACTGCACAGACGGCAATTCGCGAGTGCAGGGAAGAAACCGGGCTGGAAGTTTCTGCGGTAAAGCTGATTCATCAAACATCGTTTCAATATGTGCATGACAAAGTAGAACTTGACTTCTGGCTTTGCGAATTACGGTCTTCTGAAGATGCTGATAGGCTATCTTCTACCTGGCGATGGATTTCTCGATCACACCTGGCTTCACTAAATTTTCCACCAGCCAATACAGAGTTAATAGAACAGTTAATCACTTCGGTAGATTCATTTGATGCTCAAATATAAAAGGAAGATTGATTGAACGAAATCAAAATAGAAAAACGCCAACCGCTTTTGCATGTCGTTCTGTACCAACCGGACATTCCACAAAACACGGGAAACATCGGGAGAAGTTGTGTCGCGATCGGAGCCAAGTTGTGGCTGATCCGCCCTTTGGGATTTCAGCTTGAATCCCGCTATCTCAAGCGGGCCGGAATGGATTACTGGGAGCATCTCGATTGGCAGGCGGTCGATTCGTGGGAAGAATTACGTCAACATTTACCGGAGGCGACCGTTTGGTGTTTAACAAAATTCGGTTCTCGCAATCCCTGGGACGCCACTTTTTCTCAGGGAGATATATTATTGTTTGGCAGCGAAAGTCGCGGGTTGCCGGAAAGTATTCGCGAGCGATATTCTGGAAATTGCATACGGCTGCCGATGCATCCGGAAGTTCGCAGCTTGAACCTGGCAAGCACTGCCAATGCAGTCATGTATGAAGCCGTCCGGCAGTTTGATGGGATTTAGCAATCTCTTCCTGAAACAACTGTTGTAGGTTAAGAAACCCCAGACTTCTATGAACATGTGCAAGCCGGTATGCATCTGTGACGAAATGAATCCAAAACGGAACATTGGTCTTGACGAAATCGTTCTTTTCGCCGTCAATACAGTGGTAACACTTTTTTGCACCTCTTTACCTCGTCAATATAATCATGAAAGGGCCTTCATGATGCACTCTCTTATTGCAAAACGTCGTCAGTTTCGCACTCGCGTTCGACCTCTTCTTTTCTTCTGCCTGGCTTTGATGTTCGCTTCACTACCACGCGCGCTACGTGCTGACGAACCGCCTGCTGATTCGACGCAGCAGAAACAAGAACAAAAATCGACAGAAGAGCAGGACGGCGAGGATCAGGCAAAACAGGCCGGCGCGCACTTCAAGATTGGGACAGATGCGATTAAACTGAAGCAATGGGACAACGCGATTTCCGAACTTGAACAGGCCGTGAAAATCTCACCTGAAAACAGTGCTTACCACCACGCGCTGGGAATCGCATATATGGGGAGCAAGCAGGCCAATGCAGGCTGGTATCACTTTCGCCAGGCTGTTCGGCTGGATCCCGCTAATGTCGTCGCCACTGTCGATTTCATGAAGACCTGGAAATTACTTGATGCACAAGGTTTGTTCAATGTAGGCAACCCGTTGAAAAAAGTAGTACAAACACTTGGCAAGCCGGATCAGGCTGTCGACCGGGGGGCAAGGTTGCGACTTGTCTACGGTTTTATGTCGTTAAACTTCATTAACGAGCGTCTGTTTTCTATCCTG
Organism: Planctomycetaceae bacterium; assembly: GCA_015487825.1. GTDB lineage: Bacteria > Planctomycetota > Planctomycetia > Planctomycetales > Planctomycetaceae > Rubinisphaera. The sequence continues at coordinate 1,728 of WFOZ01001029.1, read as the reverse complement.
GATATGAGAAATCTTCCTCCAAAAGGTTTGAGTACAACCGATGGAATGGCATTTACTCTTGCTGAAAAGGAATGGGTCGTTGCATATCGAATCCTTGCAGCCAATCAGGGGAATACCGAATATGTAAGACGGGGCGAAACGATTCAATCATGGACAGAACTCTTTTCGAGCCAGCGATTTATTGATGCCGCCCGCAACAAAACCGCAGCTGATGTAATGAAGGGGATTCAGCAAAGACTCGAATCTCGATTCAGTAATGTTGCTTTCAAAGTACTTGACGAATCGGATAAGGATGTGCTTTTCACCTGGAGCATCGAGCAAACCGACGAGCATGCTGCCCAACAGGAAGTCGTGCGGCTAGTACAGGGAGAACACGATATTCATCGTCTGGCTTACACTCGCAAGGGAGCGTTTGAAGAAGAAACTGATACTCAGGCCTTCTGGATAAAAAAATTGAAACAGGCCAAGCTGCTATCCGCCAAAGAGCTCAGAGCCTATCACGAAAAACAGCAGCGAATAATTCAGGAAACGGAATTGCGCGATGTCTCCCGACAGATTCTGGCAAAGCAAATTGAACTGATTCGCAAAAAAGAGATCGAAGATTTGAAGCTCTTTTTTACCGAAGATGCCCGCAAGAGAATCACGCAAGAGCTGTTGGAAAAAGTAATTCCGTTTCTGGACAAACTTTCTCCCGAAGAAATGGTTGACCATGTCACAATCGAGTCAGAGGGGCAATCTGTAAAAGCAACAATATTCGACAAGCAGGCAGAACCGTTTACCATATTGATTCAAATCAAGGGCCGCTGGTTTGCAGAAACCATCTGGTTCGAAGCCTTGGTGAAGTGACCGGGTTCCCCTGTTCGCCTCGTTTTATTTGAACAATTCAAACAATCGAGGCAAAAAAACAAGCAGGCCGATAACCACCGAACCGCAGGCACCGACGAGAACTGCACCGGCGGCGATATCCTTGGCGGATTTTGTCAACGGATGAATTTCATCGCCGATGCGATCGAGTGTTTTTTCAATCGCGGTGTTGATTAGTTCTGCTGTCAATACCAGTGAAATCGCAAGTGTAATCAGGGACCACTCTACCAGAGTGATACGCAACCATATTCCCATTGCAATCACAACAATGGCAACAATGGTTTGAATCTGAAGATGCAGCTCCGACTTCCACGCCTCAGCAATTCCGCGAAATGCAAATACAAATGCCCGCAGCCTTTTAGGGGACCGTTTATCGTTTTGCGAATTATTTCCGGGATGAGTCATTGTCAGTGTGTAGGGGCCGCGGTAGTGTAGCTCAGGCTGTGCCTGACATTGATTGCAGCGTTAATGGATGAGTGTTTTGTTGTAGCACCAAACGTCAATAATTCTGAAAATAGAATCAATAAATTACGATCACTGATTTCATCAGGCACGGCCTGACCTACCTCACTTGTAACACGAGAAGGTAACAAAATGAATATGTTTCTCATCATCATAAACTCTTCGCTCAACCATCCCGGCAAGCCCCTTTGTTTGACCAAAAGTCTACCCTAAAACAACGCACATGGCGCATTCATCTTGTCGTTGCACGACCCAACCGCAAAAAGCGGATGGGCCACCCGCCCTGGGCCACCCGCCACTATTCATTCCTGAGGGTTGTCTGCATTCATCCTTGTGATGAAGTTCTCAATTTGATTCAATGTCCTGTCGACCTGATTCCATTTGCATGCTACAGGATATCTG
>WFOZ01001028.1 GCA_015487825.1 Planctomycetaceae bacterium | reverse complement strand
CGCCGCGGCTGCGAGCAAGCCGACGGCTGTGAAGATTGAAAAACGACCGCCGATGCCATCGGGAATGGGGAACGTTGCCGGGTAGCCCCGCTCGTTGCTGAAGTTTCGCAGCTTGCCGGTTTCGCCGGTAACAGGAACAACATATCGGGTCGCTTCACGGGAATTGCTGCCGTAGTATTCTTCGAGCGCTTCGCGAAATAATCGAAATGCCAACGCCGTTTCCAACGTACCGCCCGATTTACTAATAACAACGATTCCCCATCGTTGTGCGAAATCGGTTGCGTCTTTGCATTGCGTTTTCAAAAGGCCTAACAGCGATTGTGTCGCATCGTTATCGACATTATTCCCCTCAAAATAAAGCCTCGGGATATCTCCCCGCAGTTCCCGCGGCTGTTCGTTGTGATACGGGTCACACAGCCCTTCAAACAACGCACGCATTCCCATATAAGAACCGCCAATGCCCAGCACAAGCAAACGATCCAGTTCATCCCGCAGCATCTGACCGGATTCTAATATTCGCCCAAGCAAACTGCCGGAAGAGCCCTTCTCGTATTCATCAAGCAACCGTCGAGGAAATTCAATGAACCCGGCATCCAACGGTTTCTTCTTATCGGGAATATCACTGCCACTGTTGAACAGTTCGACATCCGCAAAAACTTCCTCACGAGCCTCTGCCAACGGCTGCTGCAACTGATCCCAATGAGCATCTTCAATAGAGCGACGGGCAATGGTGAATTCGTATCGAATAGGAGAAGGCATTTTGATCTTTCTTGTTTTACTGCTAAGTAGAGTGCGTCGTGACGCACCTTTTTATATGTGAGCCAAATTGGTGCGTTGCAACGCACCCTACAAGATATGACTTTGAGGTGCAACAGATTCATTTCAATCGGATATCGACACTGTTACGGTGGCGTTCAGGCCACTCGCAACGGACTCTCCAATTTTTTTCAATTTATCTTGACTTTTTTTCTGGGGGGGGACATTCATTCCTGTTGGCCAAAAGAGCATATCTGTCCTTGCTCATGTCAGAATTATTGTTTACCTTGAAAAAAAGGAGTCTGGAATGAAGCGATTAGGAAATATTACTTTGTTGCTGGTAACCGTTTGCATCACCCCTTGCTTAATGGCTGCACTGACGGTCGATATTGTTACCCCGGCGTCAGGAAATGGCCCCACTTGGGATTGCTCGAAGGTTGAAGGGACTACAGCAGGCGAGCGAAATGGAGGTTCAAGTACAGTTACTGGTATGCTTTGGAAAAAAGTGGGAGGCGTCTGGAAACATAACAGTCCTCTCGGTCCTTTATGGGTCACTGCTACGAGTGTCCCTGTCGGTTCTACCGACGGGACATGGGATACAACACCAGATACTACGCAGGGAACCGCAAATACTTTCACAGCAGCGGGGCAGTACAGGGTAGTAGTTGAGGTGATGGATTCCGTCAATTTCAACTCGGATACTGATACCAATTTTTGGACGATTCCATAACATCTTTCACAGGAAAGATTGAAATGAAACAAGCAAATCCGCTTCGGACTCGTGGGTTCTCTCTTGTTGAACTGCTTGTTGTTCTGGCTATTTTTGCGTTGCTGATTTCCTTGTTGCTTCCCGCGATTCAACAGGTGCGTCAGGCAGCAAGGATGACGGTTTGTCGTTCCCATCTACGACAGATCGGTGTGGCAACTCACAACTACATCGACGTGCATAAACGGTTCCCCGGCGGTCCCCATCAACGGGGAGCTCTTTATGCATTACTGCCGTACCTTGAACAGCAGGCAGTTTATGAACGAGCTGAGACAATCAAGGACATTGGTCTGAAAATGAAAGTGATCCCAAGAATCCCTCTTTATCTTTGCCCGGAAGATCCAACGATAGAGAACAACAATGTGGCAAGTTATACGCCTAACAAAGCGATGTTGACTTTTCTGGGTGATGCCCGAGGATTCGTCTGGTCAACTCAATCCCCTTCCAGTGTGACCGATGGATTATCCCAGACGGCTTTCATTTCAGAATCAGTGACCAATAACTGGCACTTGACTTACTTCATTCCTACTGATCTTTTTCCTGTCAAGCGATCACGCAGTGAATTGCAAGCGTTGAGCCTGCAATGCATCAGTGGTGTCGGAACAGCAGGGGCACCTCGTATTGGTGGAGGGACTAATGGGTTCGTCGTCGGATTTACTGGCTATACACATTTCGTTCCCCCTAATGCGCCGGCATGTAGTTTTTCCCCTTATCTTTTTCAGATTCATGCAGCAGTCGGATCTCATTCGCATGGGGTGAATGTGTTAATGGCCGATGGGGCGGTCCGTTTTGCCAGTGAAAATATTGATCATGAACTCTGGTGGAGTATGGGAACGACCAACAGTTACGATTCTGCGAGGTTAGAATGAGCAACATTGTCGGTATTGACCATCATCAACGGCGCCGAAAGATTGCAGCCGCGTTACTTTTTCTTTTGCTTCTCCTTCTTCTTTTGATTTGGTTCCGGTGGCCTCGGTCCTCTCCCCAACCAGTTTTAGTCGCTCGGAACTTTTCAGCACTACCGGAAGAAGTCCTCAAGGCAGGGAAGTATTTTCCGCTTCCTTATGAAGGGAAAAAGTTGCCAGGTCGCCCGGAAGAACCGATGCCGATTCCAAAAAAAGTTTATGATGATGTCGAATTATCAATTAACTCAAAACCAGTGCAAAAAGAGCCGATTGTACTCCCGGCCGGAAGTGTTGTCCTGATCGAAGGAGTCATTTGCGGACAGCCCGCTCTTCCGCGGAATACTGATATAGGAGGATGTGTGGGAATTGTACAAAAATCGAACAACAAGCGAGGATGGATTTTGCACTCAACACGTGGTTCGCATGCGCATACCTCTACAGTTTCCAGAGGAAAAATAAAATCCCTTCGATGTTGCACCTTCGACGTGGAAAACTACAAACTTCCTGAAGAACCGGGGGAATACCTTTTGGTAGTTACTTCCTACGCATATATAGGTCCATATGACCACCCTGAGCTGATTGCCGCAGAGTACGATTTGGTTATTGAGTAACCAAGCGGGGTAGCCCCTCTTCTTTTGCTATTGTAAGGCGAATGGCAACACCTCGCCCCCTACAAAAAACGGTTTTGATGTGTAACAGGATTCATTTCAAACGAATATCAACACTGTTGCGGTGGGCGGTCAGGCCTTCTTTATCGGCTAGTAAACGAATGCCATTCGCATCGGCGTTGAGAGCATCTTTATCGTAACTGATGATCGAAGAACGCTTGAGGAAATCGTTGGCACAAAGCCCGTTCGCAAACCGAGCCGTGCCGCCGGTTGGCAAAACGTGTGACGGACCTGCAATATAATCACCTGTGGCCACCGGTGTGTAATGTCCCAGAAATATCGCACCTGCGTTCTGGACTTTGTTCAATAACTCTTCGGGCTTGGAAGTCGAAATATGCAGATGTTCGGTCGCCAGACGGTCGGTTACCTCTGCGGCCTGTTCTGCTGAATCGGCCAGAATAAGAGCGCTGTAATCTTCTAGCGATTCTCTGGCAAGATCGCCGCGCGAAAGCTGATTCAGTTGTTCGATCAATTCATTACGAACCGCCTCAAGGAGAGCTTCGTGCCAGGTAATCAGAATTGCGGAACCGGGGCTGTGCTCTGCCTGTGAAATGAGGTCACTGGCGACAAAGGCGGCATTAGCTGTTTCATCAGCGAGCACAATCACTTCACTTGGTCCGGCAATGCTGTCGATATCGACTTGCCCAAAGACATGACGTTTCGCCAGCGCGACAAACAGATTGCCGGGGCCGACAATTTTATCAACCTGCTCCAATCCTTCGATACCATACGCCATCGCTGCGACAGCTTGCGCTCCACCCATGCGATAAACTTCCGTTATCCCCAGCTCGAAACAGGCTGCCAGCAAATCGGTGTTGTAACTTCCGAATTCAGTCGGAGGAGCCACAACGACAATTTCCTGCACCCCGGCTACCTGTGCTGGAACCGCAGTCATCAGCAATGTCGAAGGATAAGCCGCGGCTCCACCGGGAATGCAGATGCCAACTCGCTTCATCGGCAAATATCGCTGCCTTAATTCAACACGGCCCGGTCCGATGTCACGCACCAGTTGAACATCGCTACTCAAAATCGCCTGTTGAAACTCTGTGACATTTTTATGCACCTGTCGAATCGTCTGCAGATAATCGTTATCAGCCGCCTGATGAGCCTGTTTCAACTCTTCCTGCGAAACGCGAATGGTCGTTGCATTAAGCTCTTTGTGGTCAAGTTTGGCCGTATAGCTCAACGCTGCACTAAGACCTTCTCGATGAACATCATCACAAATTCGTTCTACCACCTGTTGTGGTGATAGCGGTTCACCGAACAGCTCAATCGTTCGCTGACGTCCAGAAGGAGAAACAACATTCCCCTGTGGGCTGAGCTTTTCACGGAGTTCTTCAAACAGAACATGCGCCTGTTCATCGGACAAATTGATAACGGGAATGTTAAGTTCAGAAGCGGTAGTATCAGATTCAGAAGTCATGCCTGTAAATTTCTTAAGCCGAAGAGGAACAATTCATTTTCCGGTATTCTAACATTTCCATGGACAAGTTACACCTCTGCTGCAGCTTTGCGATGCCGGGCTATTTCCAATAATTGAGCATGGATATCCACCCCAAGCCGTTTGTTCCAGCTTTCCAATATTAATCGAGTTATTTCTCCCGGGAAATCGTCTGAAAGCTTTTGGTCGTTTAATCGGGAAACTCCGAGCAGACAGTACGGAGTCGATGTCGTAAATATCTCATCTGCAGATTCAAGCTCTGCTGGCGAGAAGTTTTTTTCAAGTACCTCAATTCCAAGCTCTTTTGCCATTTTGATCACAATTTCCCGACTGATACCCGGCAAAACGGTATCGCGAGGGGCTGTCCATAACTGATGATTCCTGACGAGAAATAAATTTGCTGCTCCGGTTTCCCGCACATCTCCATCAACGTTCAATAGAATCGCACGGGCATCGGGGTATCTTTTTTGTACTTCTGAATCTGCCAGATAAAATGCAAGACGGCTGCGATATTTTACTGTAACCGGGAGGCATTCATCAGGCACCTGAGGCACCGTTGATACCGCAAGATGTTGCCCCTGTGCAATCGCACCGCTCCAAAGTTCGCCTGGTAGGTCGAATGTGTGAATAAACAAGGTTGGCTCTCGCTCAACGATCTTTCCCGTGTACGTGGAGTTTATCCCGGGAGTCGCAAAAATAATGAGCCCCTGCTCCTGCCAGCCGGGAAGCAACTTCTGGTTGTGTGCAACAATCTCATTGAGGTGATTGCGGATTTCATCAGGCGAAAATTGAATCGGAATACCGGTCAATCCGGCTGAATGCAATAAGCGATTCAAATGTCTACCTGCTTCATATATTCTGCCGGAAAATGTACGCATCATCTCTGTAATGCAGACACCATGGACAATTCCCACGTCTTCAACGGGCAAAACAGCCTGACTTGCAGGGATATACCTTCCATTTTTCCAGGCAATTTTAGTTGCAGGTAGTTCAGTCGTCCCCATGAAATTCACTTCTCCCAGCCCATTTCGATACCTGTGTACACTTCCCGGGTGACTGTTACAGCCCGAACGACTCTCTAAGGTTTTTTATGAATCTTCGAAACAGCAGGTTTCATAACCTCAGACATGACGATATAATGAAAAAACATATCTTTAAGGTTTCTTTGCAGAATTCTGTGTTGCATTCCGTTTAGCCTGTTAGGACGATGGGTTCACGCGAGAGTATGATCAGTCGTCGTCCGGGAAACAACCTGCAACACCTTGTCACGTAATCCGAATTTGTTTCACGGTGAATTTTGCTTGAAAAACCTGAGTGATTAACACGTGAGGAACGAAACATGCCGGCGATTCTTCAATCAACATCAGATGAGTACCAGTCTGTCACGCTTGACAAACCAATTCTTTTTGTCGGTCGCCATCCGGATTGCGATCTGATTATCAATAAGAGCCGAAAAGTTTCAAGGAAACATTGTTGTCTGGTTGAAATTGAAGGGCATTACCTGGTTCGCGATCTTGGAAGTACTAACGGGATTCAAATCAACAACCGAAGAGTGACTGGAGTCAAAGAGTTGAGTTCCGGAGATCAGTTAACGATTGGCGATTGCGTCTTTATTTTCAAACCAACACAATACGCTCAAAAAGCTCCGCAACCAATTCCCGAAATCAACAAAGATGAGTCCGACGACGAAAACTCTCCCTACAGCTTCGATCTGGAGGATATCAAAGTTCTTCCAGACGTTCCCGATCATGAACTGAGCAGTGATATTCCTATTTTGCTTGATGATCCAGTTGATGATGGGTTCGATAT
>WFOZ01001027.1 GCA_015487825.1 Planctomycetaceae bacterium | reverse complement strand
GCCTCTTTTACCATAGCCTGGGGCATCGCCCCAGGAAGAGATCAAAATAAACCCCTTTGGCTGAAAGCCATAAACAAAAGCATTGAATATGGCTTTCAGCCAATACGTGTCTCTGATTCTTTTTCCTGGGGCGATGCCCCAGGCTATGGTAAAAGAGGCCTTCAGCCAAAAAAAAGTAAGACTCGATAGTAATTGCTTGATGCAAAACGATTTTCGATCACTCAAACCGGCTGCACATAGAATCCGGTAGAGTCAGGATGATTTTTCGTTCCGAAGTGAAGCAGGAGCTTCAGTCTCTTGCGTTCCCAAGGTGGACCTTGGGAACGAGGAAGTAATATCAACGTATATCACGAGTTACATCAATACTCAAATCAATACTCAAATAGAACCTGGCGCTGTCCAGTTAGGCTTTCCAGCCTGAGCTGCAATTTGTATTAACTTCTTCGACAAAACAGAAAGTGATCGAGTGACTCCTGCTTATGGTAATTCTGGCCCCAGGCCGATGTCGTTTCAGGCTCCGCAGGGAGATTTGTCTGTTTTGGCTGGCTCTGCCAATCCGCAGTTGGCTGATGCGATAGCCCGAGAACTGGGGCTGACACTCACGCCCACAGAGACGCACACTTTCAGTGACGGCAACGTGATGGTTCGCGTACTTGAAAACGTGCGCGGTCGCGATTGCTACATCATTCAGGGAGTGCATCATCCGGTTAACGAAAATTTTATGGAACTGCTGTTCTGGATCGATGCCCTTAAAAGGGCGAGTGCTCAAAGTGTAACCGCAGTCATTCCGTATTTCAGTTACGCCAAGGGAGATAAAAAAGATGAGCCTCGCGTTTCAATCCGCGCCAGAGTTTGTGCAGATGCAATTCAGGAAGCGGGGGCGGATCGCTGTTTGATGATGGACCTGCACAGTCCGCAGATTCAGGGATTCTTTCAAATCCCGGTCGATCATTTATACGGCAGATACGTTCTGGCTGCTCATATTCGTTCACTCGAAATTCCCGATCTGGTTATCTGCAGTCCGGATGTCGGATTCGCCAAAGGGGCTTCCGCGTTCGCCAAACTGCTGGGAGTGCCGGTGGTTATCGGGAATAAAGAACGGACCGATCATACCGAAAGTGCGGAAGTGCTCGAAGTAATTGGTGAGGTGAAAGATCGTAATGTTGTCATTGTCGATGACTTTACGATTTCGGGGGGAACACTAATTTCAATGGCTGAACTGCTTATCGCCCGGGGAGCCAAAGAAGTTTACGCTGCTGTTTCTCATGCCGCGATGACTCCCTCCACAGGAGGCAAACTCGAAAAAAGTCCGATCAAAAAACTGTTCACTTCAGATACGATCGAACCTCTGCCGGTCGATTCCTGTTCGAAGCTGGAAGTGGTCAGCGTGGCCCCGGTTTTTGCAGCCGCGATTCGTTCGATTCATGAACGGACCAGTGTCAGTATGCTGTTCGATGAATAGTCTGCAGGATATAACGTCATGAATATAATCGGGCTTGATGTCGGCGGGGCGAATATCAAAATTACCGACCTGAACCACGATGCCCGTTCTGTCCCGTTTGCCCTGTGGAAGCAGAAAGAGGATCTTGCTGAAACTCTAAAAAATGCCATTGCAAAATATCCTCAAGCAGATCGTATTGCAGTCACAATGACCGGTGAACTGGCGGATTGCTTTGCTTCCAAGGCTGAAGGAGTCCGTTTTATTACACAGGAGGTTGTTAAAGCAGCCGGCAAAACACCCGTTTCCATCTGGCAAACTGCAGGAGAGTTTGTTTCGCCACCAATTGCGATTGAATTTCCGTTATTAACTGCTGCTTCCAACTGGCACGCCCTGGCAACCTGGGCGGCTAGAGCAACCGCTTCCAGTTCAGGGTTACTGATCGATATCGGCTCGACCACAGCTGATATCATTCCCTTAAAACAGGGCTTGCCGGCCAGTGTCGGCCTGACAGATTTTGAACGTCTTCGAGCTGGAGAGCTGGTTTATACGGGAGGCAAACGGACCCCCCTTTGTGCCCTGGCTCGCAGTATTATGCTTGACGGAAAAGAGATTCCACTCGCTGCAGAATTTTTTGCGACGACTCGGGATCTCTATCAGATTCTTAAAATTCTTCCCGAAGATCCTTCCAATTGCGATACCGCAGATGCTCGCCCCGCGGATTTCTCGCACGCTTCCCAGCGGATTGCCAAAATGGTCTGCTGTGATGCCATCGAACTGGGGCCGGATCGCATTCACAACATTGCAGAACAACTCGCAGAGCATCAGCTGGCCATGCTCAAACAGGCAGCCCGGCAAGTGCTCGCACAACTTTCATATCAGCCACAGCACATCATCAGTTCAGGAAGCAGCGAGTTTCTTGTTAGCAGACTCATCCAGGCTATTCCCGCGTTCGCCAGTGCAGATGTTGTTTCGCTGACAGAAACAGTCAGCCCGGAAATCGCCTCCGCCGCCTGTGCGCACGCAGTTACGTTTCTGGCATATGAACGATGTTGAGATTGAATATCACTTTAGAGAAAAATAGAGAATGGGACTGCCTGAGTGACTTTCAGAATTGAATGAGAGAGCTATAGTTACCACAGCAATCAATATGGCTCTGTGCAATATCATTTCTTATCGTCAACATAAAACGGAGAATCCGATGAAAGATTCATCACAGGAAGTTTACAATCGGCTGAACGAGCAAATTCATCAGGAACTGGCTGCCTGGTATGGGTACTTGGGAATGTCGATCTGGTGCAGCAAAAACTATTTTGCAGGCTTTGCGAAATGGCTGAATTCACAGGCACAGGAAGAGTACATGCACGCGGTGAAAATCCAGCAGTTTCTTATTGACCGTGGCGTGCAGATTACTTTAAAGCCGATTGAAGAGCCGCGGCAGGAATACGAATCAATTATAGAAATATTTGAAGCAGCACTGGCTCAGGAACAGGCAAATACAGCAAGCCTCAACGAAATATTTCAACTTGCTTTTGAACGAAAAGCCTACGCTTCCGTGACCGAACTGCAATGGTTCATTACCGAACAGGTCGAAGAAGAAAGGACTGCACAAACAAACCTGGCCCACATTAAAATGGTCGCTTCAGACCCGGCTGCCGTTCTTGAATTGGATAAATCATTCGGCATCCGCGAAACTCTTTTTCCCGTCCAGCCGGAATAAGTTAGCGTAGAACGGCGTAAATGCAGGTTGGGATAGCGAATGCATATCCCAACTTTTTTGAAGTGCTTCTCTTGAAATCACGGGGACAATTCTTCTTACAGGTTAATTTTCTGTTCTTCTGGCTCTCTACCAACTTCGAGTAGCGCACAAGAATCCTCCTTTTCAGAAGTGAGTACAGCGTTACAGTGTCTTATTCATCAATATTGCAATCGCTGTTTCTTTCGTCTATGCGGAGGTCCCGAATGAAGACTCTGGCAGTTGTGATGTTCTGTTATCTCTCCACAGGAATGCTGCTTGCTGATGAAATACCGCGTCCCCTGGTTGAATTGCTGTTTACCAGTAATATGACAAACACGGGTACATATGGCGGCGATGGGCAGCTTGTCGAATGGGCACCGGGTGAAGGTGGGAATTTGGGGGCAGGGTTGCGTGGCAGAGGCCTGGATTTGACCGCCAGTTCGCGTGGAGGCGGTAATGAGCTGACCAAAGCAGGCTCCTCAGTAATAATGGACGGTAAAGGGATTGAAAAGCTCCAGCAGATGACGCTTGCGCTCTGGTTCAAACCGTCAGGACTTAATTCGCCATCGCGGCTACTTTACTATGCTCCATCGTGGGACCTTTCTTTCAGTAATGGGATGATCGGATTTAAGACACGACATAACCGCAAGGATCAGGGCCATGTCATTATGCCCGCCAGGCCCATTGAAATGGATGGCCGTTGGAACTTCATCGCTATAACATTTGATGATATTGCCGGCGAGGCGCGCTGCTACCACGGTTTCAGGGGATCACAGGTAAAGCATGTTTGCACCTGGCGGAATATTCCAAAACTTGATCGCGGATCTGCCAACCTGGAAATTGGAAATTTGTCCGGGATTCGTCCCTTCAAAGGTTGGATTGACAGCGTGCGAATTTTTGATCGTCTGTTCTCATTGACTGAGATTGAACAGGTTCACGCATTAGAAAGTATTCCGAGAAGGAGCCTCCGACAACTGGCAGACAATGTGCCTGATCGCTCTGCAGTATTCAGACATGGCGACGTTTGCCTTTCCAGTCGCTCGATCCGGCCAAAGTCTATCGAAACGATTAAAGATTTTCGGGCGAATCGGCTCACATGGTCCTATTCGGCTGATGCCGATTTTATCCGCAACTGTAAATCAGCTGGAATCACCACTTTTCAGGGGACGATCAATTCGCTACCCGGGCACAGTAACACCAATGCTCATTGTTTAGACCTGGATGGAAAACCAATGGTCGCACCGTGGATGGTTGCATTCAGTCGGGTTGCCCCAACGTACTGGGGCTGTAATAACCGCAAACAATTTATGGAAACAAGCCTCGAAAGAGCAATACGTGCCCTTGATGCCGGCGCAGATTCTATTCAGTTTGATGACTGGTCAATGATTGACAGTGCCTCGCGATGGGGAGGGGCCTGTTTCTGCGATGACTGCATGGTCGGCTTTCGAGAGTATCTAAAACTACACCTTTCTGAACAAGAGCGGACCAATCTGAAAATTGGTGATCCAGGCACGTTTAACTATCGACGCTACCTGGCAAAACAGCACGGCATTGCCGATGCTAAAACCTACAAGAGCAAACGTGGTGCTTTGCCGATAACAAAATATTTTGAAAAATTTCAACGACTTTCGGTTCGTAAATTCTTCATGTCGCTGCGTAAACAGATTAACGCTCATGCAGGACGGACCGTTCCGCTTTCCATTAACTCCACTTTTTTAAAACCGGATCAGTCGACCAACTTCATGCCGGATCTCGTTGATTTCCTTCAAGGGGAAATTTGGTATTTTGACAGGATGAATTTGGCAATTGCCTCTAAAACAGCCGAAGGACTTGGCAAGTGGCAGGTATTCGTTCCAAAGCCGAAGAATGTACAGCAAATGCGTATGGGAATCGCTTCTACTTACGCCATGGGGCAGATTATGCTTGTGCCCTGGGATATGTACATGGGCAGCGATGCAAACGGAATTCAACCACGATATTACGGAACGGTTGATGAATACGGCGACTTGTATCACTTCATCCGAGACCACGCCGACCTGTTTGATGGCTATCAGAATCCTGCCAGCGTAGGTGTCATTGTCGATCTTGACCGCTTCAATCGCGCCCGAGTCCGCCTGGTCTGCCAACGGTTATTCGATACACAGACACCGTTTAATTTTGTGATTGCGGGGCATTCATACTATGAAGCCGGCCTGAATGCAGATTACCTGAAAAAGTACGAACTCCTGCTGCTTACATCCGACGAACATGTATTGGCAAAAAAAGATCAAGCAGCACTGCGGGCTGTCTCAGCCCAAACGTCTGTCGTACTGGACCGCGAAGCATCTGCTGAACTGATCAGAAGCGAATCTCCCATTGAAGTCTGGGGGCCATCTGACATTTCTGTACTGCCTCGAGTGAAACCTGATCCGAGTGAGCGTAAATTAATTTGTCATGTATTGAATCGAGCTGTTGGAGACGATGTCAAAGAATTAAAGTGGGTCTCATTCCTGGTTAAACGTTGGGCTCTGCATGGTAATAAGCTTGCAAGTGTAAAATGGCACGTCCCGGGCAAGCAATCTATCAATATCGAATTTGAAATGATCGAGCAAGGGGCAAGAATTATCATCCCGCGTTTGCCGATATGGGGGATTGCGGAACTGCAATTTGAATGAATACTCTTGTGACCCATTCATTTGTAGCGAACTAACCCGTACCAGCGCCCACAAACTTTGAAGAACTTCAGATTATCCCACGCCGTGGAATGTGTATCGCGGAATGAAAAAAGCTGACCCTACCGGATTCTATGTGCCAGAAAATCAACCCAGGTACCAAAAATCACGAAGAACCATAAACATAGTGTTTGCGATTGGAGCATTCCTTGTCTACTCATCCATTCGGCATGGACACTGGTCAACCCGAATGTTGGGGATTGTTATGATCATTCCATATGTTCTTGGCTTTTACTTAATCTTACAAAATGCTATCCGAAACTGGACTGATAACGTAAACTATTGAGCGACTTAACCCCCGATCGCCAGATAACAAGCGGATGGACTGAAGTCGCCGACAGCGCGGCAATTGAATGGTGAGTCTTCTCCGGCGACTCGGTTATCCTTGTCGTTTGCCAACCACTAAGACACATAAGGTTTGGAGTGAATGCTATATGTACCAATCATGCAGACGTTTTTTCATGACTCGATACCTTGTGGTGATGCTGGCCGCGAGCACGGTACTGACAACGACCGCCAGTGGCCAGAGCTTCACGAAGATGGTAAAAATGCGAGACGGCGTCCAATTGGCCACCACGGTGCATCTGCCCTCTGGAAACGGGCCCTTTCCCACATTGCTGTTTCGCACACCATACGATGATGGCCGGCATCGCAAGTGGTCGGAATACCCAAAATTGGGGATTGCGGTAGTAACACAGGATGTACGAGGGCGGTTCGAGTCGGAGGGGACATACATGGTCTTCACTCAGGATGGCGATGGCAAGTTGAAGGATGGTTTCGACACCATGCAGTGGATCGTTGATCAGGATTGGAGCAACGGCTTGATCGCCACCAAGGGAAACTCGGCGGGAGGTACCGTGCAGTACATGGCCGCTCCCGCCAACCCGCCGGGGCTGGTATTGGTGGAGCCGATGTTTGCCACCCCCAACGTATACTCGGATTCCATTTTCATCGGTGGTGTGAGACGCTATCAATTGAGCCACACTTGGCTAAAGGGAAACAAGATTCTCTACTTCGAAAAAGAATTCGTAAAGCATCCGTTTGAGGACGAGTTCTGGGCCTCGTCACAGACCCACGATCAGTACGGCAACGTTCATGCCGCAGGTTATCATATCGCAGGCTGGTTCGACATCTTCCAACAAGGCAATATTGATGCCTACATCGGCTATCAACACCACGGCGGTGTCGGTGCCGCCGGTAAGCAGAAACTAATCATCGGTCCGTGGACGCACGCTGGTTACATGGAGCGGACACAGGGAAAGATGACGTTTCCCGTCAACTCCACCAGGCCTCCGTTCCCCGATGTCTCCTACATCATGCTCAACCATTACCTCAAGGTGAAGCACCCGGACATCGATAAGACCCCAGACGACATCCCCAACGTTCAATACTATGTAATGGGAGACGTGAACGATCCGGACGCTCCGGGAAACGAGTGGCGAACCGCCGACGATTGGCCTCCGCTCGCCGCACCGGTCAGCATGTATCTGCAACCTGGAGGCGGCTTGGCGGAAACTCGCCCGCCCAGCAATGGCGGCGAGACCAGCTACGTTTTCGATCCTGCGAACCCAAGTCCCACGATTGGCGGCACCAATATGAACATCTCTCCCGGCCCCCGTGACCAACGCAAGATCGAAGCCCGTAACGACGTGGTCCTCTTCGAAACTGATGTGCTTGCCGAGCCGATGGAGATCACGGGGCGAGTCTTCGCACACTTGTTCGTCGAAATCGATCAGCCAGACGCCGACCTGATGGTGCGGATGACTGACGTCTACCCCGATGGCCGCTCGATGCTGATCACCGATGGCGCGTTCCGACTTGCCTCTCGCGGATCGACCACGAAGTTGACTCCACTGAAACCGGGAGAGGTCGTCGAGGGAGTGGTCGATTTGTGGAGCACTTCGCTGATCATCAATGCCGGCCACCGCCTGCGCATCTCGGTTACTTCGTCCAACTGGCCGCGGTTCTCGGTCAACCGCAATAACGGCCTGCCGTACCCCAAATCAGTGGAAGGCAAAGGCGCCTCGGTAACAGTGACAATCCACCACAACGGCAAGCATGCCTCGTACCTTGAGGTACTCGGTCCTGCAAGACCGAGGGCGAAAAAGCCATGAACCGGAGTACTCATTTACGTAGGAATTGAAATCGAAGTCTACCATTCGTGCCCGGTTACAGCAGGCGTTACGTTTTCTGACTGTTGTTTACAATTCACGATACAAAAACTAAATCACATTGAATGCCTGGTTTGGAGTCGCTGCTGCAACACCACGGTTGACTGCCAGATGATTTAGAAATGCTTCTATTTCTTTTCGTCCCATCTCACTGGGGTGTCGCCATTTATCTGCAACTTCTTTGTGAAAACGCAAATACT
>WFOZ01001026.1 GCA_015487825.1 Planctomycetaceae bacterium | reverse complement strand
GGACAGTGCAGCGACACAAAATCAGCTGTTGTGAGCAGTTCTTCAAGATCAACTCGGCGAACTCTTAACTCTTCAAGAATTTCGTCTGGCACGAACGGGTCATACACAATTGGTTGTTGCATTCCAAACCCCTGAAGAAGCGTCACAAGATTATGGCCGATGCCCCCCAGTCCGATGACTCCCAGCGTTCTACCTCTCAGTTCACAGCCCATATATTTTGTTCGATCATCCCAGCAACCGGTACGGACAAGCCGGTCCTTGTTTAGCATCTGATGCGTCAAAGCAATCATCCAGCCAATGGTCGCTTCGGCAACAGGTCGATCAACTGCACCGGCTGTAATCATGGCCAGCACGTTATTTCTCGTGCAGGCTTCAACATCAACGGAATCGTATCCAACCCCAAAGCGACCAATAGCAAGCAGGTCGTCACAGCCAGCCAGCGAATCTTCAGTCACACTCGGGGTTAATACAATAACGCCATTGCAATCAGCCAGTTGGTCAGAAGTAATTTCTGGATAATGCTCACCAAACTTCGAGACGATAATCTCATCGTGTCCATCAAGCAGACCCAAGCCAAGATCGTCGAATTTGGGCTCTCCGGATTCATCATAAAAATCCGCGGTCAATGATACTCGAAACTCAGGTTTTTCGGACTTACTCATTTTCGTCACTCCTCAACTCATTTTGCTTTAACGCAAATGTTGAATCAATCTCAATCCGTACCGGCATCGGGCCTGCGTAGACCCAGATCATATCCATTGATGTCGAAGATTCGTTGATGAAATAGTGCACACGACCGCGGGGGACCATTGCTGTATCACAGTTTGTCAATGAATAGTGAGTCCCCTCGACCAGACAACTTGCGGCTCCATCAACGATACAGATCGATTCGTCAAAGTCGTGTAAATGAGCAGGCAGCCGACCTCCAGGTTGAAACCGTCCGAATCCACCGCTCATTTCAAGGCCGGGAATCAATTCTGCATTAAAGTAATCAATAAATTCTGCACCAGGCCCGACACCGAATGTTCGTTTTGCCGATTGAAATCGAGTGACGTGCTCCAACCCGGAGACACCGATAGAATCTGCGGGCATCTCTGTTCGTGTGAAGCTGCGTGAGACCATTTCTCGCTCGGGAACACTCATTGGAAACGCAACATGTATTCGCGTTTGCTTACCAGAACTTGAATTACAGACTGCGTGAGGCAACCACCGTGGAACAACGATATTATCCAGCGGTCCAAGCCGATAAACACGGCCCTCTACAGTCACCTCAGCTTCACCTTCCAGGACCGTGATTGATTCACTGCAGGGATGCGTATGACAATCGAGAAATGCTTCGGGTTCAATCGTGACAATCCCGGTGGTCAAATTGCGAGCGGAATTAAACTCTCCAACCATCGCCGTCATTGTGACGCCCGATTGAATCTCTATGACCTTGCCCTGACTGAGACTTGTAATCACTTCTTCACGATCCGGCTGTATATGTTCCGGTCGACACGGAAGAGGCAAGCGAACGGCTCGACCATCTGCTGGATCAAGGCTTGTTGCAGGTGAGCGATCGCAATTCAACGCCTGAAGCGATTGGTGCAATCCTCGAAAAAGAAATCCGCAATCTGATCCCAAACCAAGCATGCGGAATCCTTGCTCATGCCTGGCAACAAGATCTTCAACACCTGTTGCCATTAAACCGCAGTGCTTGCCTGATGCAAGAATTGTCTCTTTCAATTCAATAATACTCTGTGCAACACCAGGCCCTTCCCACTGACCGCGACTGCCGGATGAAGAAGAAAAATCTGCAGGGCCAAAGTAGAAAAGATCAATTCCATCAACTTCGCACATCGCTGCAACATGAGGAATCGCCCCCACGCTTTCTATCAGCGGCACGACAAGAACGTGCTCGTTCGCCTCAGCGGTATGTTCTGCCATGCACTGCCCCCATACCGTTGCACGCTCCCCGCCTATTCCTCTGCGGCCTTCCGGCGGATAATGACAATCAAGCAGGGCTTCCTGGACTTGCTCAACCGTTTCAACCCAGGGGACAACAATACCATCGGCCCCCATATCCAAGACCCGCTTGGTAAGCGACGTATTGCGCTCAGCCAGCCTGACCAGAACAACGGTGTCACTTCGTAATGCCGCACGAATATGTTCGTTGATCTCCTTCCAATCAAGATGCCCGTGCTCGGCGTCAATCACAACCCAGTCCAAACCGAGCGCAACGGCTATATCCGTGATTGATGCTGATTCCAAAGTTACCCACAGCCCGTGAACCGATTCGTTCCTGGAAAGCTTATCGCGCAGCTTGGTAATTGCCTTTGTTTTCATAATTCCCAATGATTTCCTGAAGACTGATTGCACACTGATTAATCAGTGGTTATATTAGTCAATCAGAATATATGCAGGGAATGAGCGTGTCAAGCGAGTTGCAAAGAACAAATCAGGAAGGGGTAATACGTTGTCGGCTACCATTTCAAAAAACTCCTCAACAGAAGGAGGGTCTGATGCGTTCAACTTACTCTGTGAATTCATTTCAGAACGTAAATTAAAACCTGGGGATCGCTTACCTTCTATTCGTGATTTAGCAATTCAGTTTGGAATAAAAGCAGGGGGCGTTCGAGATGCGATGCTCGATGCTCAAGGGAAAGGAATCGTGAAAGTCCTCCCGCGAGCTGGTACTTTTGTGGAATCGATAGACTACCTTGCAACTCGATCCACAACAGCTCAACGACTTGGCAC
>WFOZ01001025.1 GCA_015487825.1 Planctomycetaceae bacterium | reverse complement strand
ACACCAAGAAGCTTGAGAAGAGGACGGGTGGTCTCATTATCGAGAAGCCCGTGAACGAATGGTTCAACATCCATCAATGCTTCAGTTTCAGGTGTCCGCAAAAGGAGCTCAGCCGGTTTGTGGTAGAATCCGTTAGTATCGCGCAAACATTCCTTTTCGCGCAGTTTGAGTATCCAAGATGGTAATACTGGATCGAAAACCATCGAGCGCGTGTTTCCAGTTGTAGCAACATGAAGCAGTTTTGCGTTTTGAGCTTTATTCCAGAATCCGGCTCGCTGGATGAGAATTTGCTCGACAACCGTGCCCCAAATGTGGTCATTATTGCCCTCATTATTTTCCCAGTGATCCCAGATTGTTGCTACAAAATCCCAGTCTTCAATGACGAAACTACTGGTTACATAGGGATAAGAGAGTTCCCCTTGATAGCCACGTTTTCGAGCCGCTTCTTCGATCTGTTTCTTGCCATAAATGTTTTTTCGCGTTTGCTGCAACGGGACAAAAGTGTGAAGGCCGGATCGCCCACTGGATACCCACTGCAACCATTCTTCCCGCGTACAGGATGTAAATGTCCTGAAGTAATCGGAATGCAAGAGGTGTGTTTCGCCCCATTCTTCCGGCAACAGTAAATCCAGATTTCCGTTCTCATCAAACAGAATGGTTTTATTGATGGAATGCAAATGCATATCCTGACAGGCAAAACGAAAATTCTCACCGACGGTTGCCCCAAGCTTTGCAGCAATCTGAGCAATGCGTATAGCATCTGACAGCGAGACTTTTTTCTGCCCAAAGAAATCGCCCGCGACCTGGTCAATCATTTTTCCGGTATCGCTGGGAGCATCCATTGAAATGGCTTCCAGCACAGCGTAGGCTGCTTCAACTTCCCCGGCGCGAATATTATCAGCATTGATTTCTGCCAACCGGCGTTGTTCTGTCAGGTAACGCAGCCAATTTTGATTCAATACCGACAGTCGCTCTCCCAGAAACTTCCAGTCATCCTCTGATGGTAAAAGCTTTTTTTCCCCAAGCCGGACTGTTTCAGCGGCTGAACATAAAATTTCTTTGCCTTGAACAGGCAATATGTTGAGCTCCGTTTCCCGACCGTAATATTGATAACCTGAAATCAGTGGTTCGATGTACGTCCACAAATTGAGAAGATTTCGCCAGCTGTCCGGTTTGGGAAAATGCCTGTTTTGAAGGGCATCCAGTACATCTTCGTCGTCAAATTCTTCTATTACATCCCAGTTGATGAGCTTTGTTCGATTTTGATTAGAAACGTATCTTGATAAAGTGGGGCGATCATCATCATCCAGAAGCGCGGCTGCTTGTTTACCGGGCCAGACATCAAAAATTTGCCGCGGGACAATGATACTTTGTTTTGACG
Organism: Planctomycetaceae bacterium; assembly: GCA_015487825.1. GTDB lineage: Bacteria > Planctomycetota > Planctomycetia > Planctomycetales > Planctomycetaceae > Rubinisphaera. The sequence continues at coordinate 3,286 of WFOZ01001025.1, read as the reverse complement.
CTGTCAAATCAGTCTCATCAGTGAGCAGAAAATATTTACCTTCAATCGTTTCAGCAAATGCCTTTTCAACAATTGTGCCGCAGGTGCCTTCCAGTGAGTTGTCATCGTGATCCACATCAGGCATTAGATTATAGGCGCGAGCTCTTTCACTCGGGTCAAGTTCCGTTTGACACAACCATTTCAGCATCACCTCAGCAGCAAGTTTGCCTGCGCGTTCCAACAGCCATCTGTTTGTTGGCGAAGTTTCAGGGTCTTTGATCTTCATCCGTGCCGGATCTTGTATGAATGGAGCATTGCAAGCAAATGGTAGATTGGTTTTCACACCCGTCGGCAGAACAACGTAGAGGCGTCCCTCAACGCCAAGAACAATCTCGATTGAACAGGGCGGAAAATCTGGCTGTTCACCTACAGAGAGCATTCGTTCTTGTTTGATCTCGTCCAGGGCATCTTCGGGAAATGTCTCCAGCCCCGATCGTGCGATCAGGAATGTCTCATCCGCATTTTCATGAAGGGCCAACCATTCTGTATCCGCTACAGGACCAGGGCCATAACTACCCCAGTGCAACTCGGCTTCGCCTATTTGAATTTTCCGAATATTCTTGAAGAAAAGGAGCGAAACGGGACTTTTGAGCCAGTCCTGTAAATTTTTTTCCACCTCTACAATTCGGTGTTTGTCTTCTGTGACGACGCGAACTTTTGTAAACTGTGAAACTCCGATATGGTCATTCACCCACTGCGGTTCAGTAAAGCGATCCTGATCAAAAGCAACTGCCAGTGTGGGAGTATAAAGCTCGACACGTTTACCGAGGCTGAATGTGCTTTTGAAGCCAATCCCTCTAAAACCGATTGTATGCAATGCTCGTTTATTTGAGTACCCAAATTTGCAAAGTGATGCGAAATGCTCTTTTGTGAAGTCTTCGCCATTGTGCTCAAAAATGAAAACGTTTTCGTTTATTCTTACGGTGGCTTCTGATGCGCCAGCATCGTCAGCATTTTGTAACAATTCAGAGACTATGTGCCGTGGACTTTGAACCTGTTTGAATAATTGCCACCAGGGTGCAGCCAATTCCGGATCGTTTTCCAGCTGCACCCAGCGTGCGGCGGCTTGCTGGTGGATTTGTTCAAAATAAGCTGGAGGCAAAATCATCCACTCACCCCTGGTAGATTAGGGGATGGCTGGATCCTCGTTGGTTAGAAAATATACAAGTCTGAAATTTTTCGAACGCCCACCACGAATGCAAAGCAGGAAGATACCAATGCCGAATGGACTTTTCCCGGATGGACCCTTTGTAAATAGCTTCCAGGGGGATGGCAACTTCAATGAGTTTCTTTTTGTAGAGTTGGGTCATTTGTCCTTTCAATATGGTGAAGCCTGTTCAATTTCTTGTGCCATATTTTTCAATTTGTTTGAAATTGCAGCAAAGCGATCTTGCTTCTTTAACCACGCCCCACTGGAGGACATGCGTTGCTGATGTGTCACATCCAGTGCGCGGTTCTTTGAAACCGAACTATCATGGGCTGCAAAATTACGAAGTGCGCTCAATTGATCAAGAGCCGTTTTGTATTTTTGTTTTTTTACAATCTCTGGGAGCCAATGAATAGTCGGCACGATGCGTTTAATTGTGCTGATGAGACCGGACCTTCCAGAGAAATCGAAGTAGCCGTCCCCGCAAATAAGATATTCACATACTTCAACGTTCATATGTTTCGGAAATATTCGGCCTTTGTGATTGGAAAAGGTTTCAGAATCTCCATTTATCAATGCGGTTAGACATGTGAGCATCAAGTCTTCAAATTCCCGATAAATTCGGATAATGGCTAGATCATAACACCAGCTAATATCTTGCTTACTCTGCAAACGTTCTGCGCGCTCCTAAAATGATACTATCTGATCAACGTTTTTTTGAAAGTTTCGAGATGCCAGCTTAAAGCTTTTTTTTTCTCATGTCGCCTGATTCCTTAAGTGGCCAGGAAGATAACCGACAACAACCCTGTTCGTTTCTTTGTCCCAGAAATAGTATAATCGAAACGCATACCTTTCATCCCGACTGTTTTTTCCCTTTAAATGCCAATCCAGTTCGCGTTTATCACCCTGATATTTGACGAAATATTCGCCACCAAATTTTTTTGCTCGATTCTTCTGGGAAAAACATTTGGTGTCTTCCAGTCCAAGTTTGGCCAATTCTGTATCGTATGCCTTTTTTAAGTCAGCCCCACCTTCCGTCCGCATGGGCACATAATAGTCGCGCATCAGGATCAGAGTTTGGTAGATAAACTCTGGCTCTTCAAATTTGGAGTTTGATGCAGCCTTGACTGCCCGCTCATGCAGAACAATAGAGCCAGTAAGATTTTCCTGTGCCCACTTTCCAAGGTCAGTGAGGTCTTTAGGCAGCGACTTTTTATCTGTTCTGCTAACTTTTAAACGATCTCTTAGATCTCGAACATGTGCTTGCAACACACTGTAGCTAGCTTCCAATTCACGCGCTTTTGATAACGCCCGTTCCCGTTCATTTTCAGCTTCTGTAATCAGCCCCAGGTAATCTTCAACCTCTTGTTTTGCAGTAGCTACTTCCTCCTCAGCCAGCGCCAACAAATCTGCGTCAACAGCTTCCGGTTGACTGGCAGTTTGACGTGCTTGAGTAGCTGCAAGTAATTTTATCTGCTGAAATGGTGGATGGTCTTTTTCCAATTCAAAGCGAGGACGAGTAAGCCGGAGCGTTTGCTGAACCAAGAAGTCTTCAAATGATTCATCACCTTCATCAACAGACCAGCTTGCGACACGGGCAGCAGTGGCAACTGGATGATCCGTAGACAAATCCTCATCGGGATTGAAGTTAGGGTAATAAGTTCGAATAGCTTGTCGATAAACAGAAAACTCTTTGCCCAGCTCTTCGGTTAGACGGTAAGCTGCTTGTGGTGTAATGACAACGGAATGAACATAGCCTGCCGTTCGCCTGATGAAATTTCGAACAGGAATTGCGGCGTCATCGACATTGTCAGTGGCTTCTGGTGTCGAGAAAATTACTACGGGATGTTTTCTGACTGGCGACAACAACAACTCAACCAACTCGGAAACGGAAGTTTCATCATTCACAATCCAGGGGTCAGCACCTTGTTCCCTGCCATCGAGGAAAGTTTTCTGAGTAAAAACAATGCCGCGTACAAAGCTGGGGATAGATCGTGGAGTTACAACTGGAGTACCTGCTTCGGTACACAATAGCCGGCACCCAAAAATAATTTCAGTCTTAGAAACTTGTGCAATGCCAACTTCCGTGCTCCATATCCG
>WFOZ01001024.1 GCA_015487825.1 Planctomycetaceae bacterium | reverse complement strand
GCACTGGATGGCCCAGACACAAAGCGTCTGGGCCATCCATTATAATGCCCATTCGCCGGTAAAAACTTCGGTCGCGGGGCCGGTCATGAAAACTTCGTCTGTTTCCTGCGACCATTCGAGTTGCAAGTCTCCGCCGGGTAAGTGAGCCAGTACCTTTCGCTCTGTTTTTCCGGTAAGAACCCCTGCGACCGCGACCGCGCAAGCTCCTGTTCCGCAAGCCATTGTTTCTCCAGAACCTCTTTCCCAGACCCGCATGATGAATTCACTGGGCGAAACAACCTGAATAAATTCTGCATTGACACGATTCGGAAACGCGGCATCTGTTTCAATCTGCGGTCCAACGCCGTGGACCCATTCGTCATTCACTTCATCGACAAAAGTAATACAGTGCGGGTTGCCCATGGAAATACAGGTGACTTGTAAATTTCTATCTCCGACAACCAATTCAGTATTCACCGGAGGATCGCCCGTAAGTGTAGTTGGAATTTGTGCTGATTCCAAAATCGGCCGCCCCATGTTAACGCGTACCTGCTTCACTTTTCCATTTTCTGGAAACAGCGTGAGTGCCAACACTCCTGCACCAGTTTCAATGCTCATTTCTTCTTTGACTGCAATCCCGTGATCGTAAACATACTTGGCGACACAGCGGATGCCGTTGCCACACATTTCCGATTCACTTCCGTCCGCGTTAAACATTCGCATTCGAGCATCAGCGATTTTCGATGGCTCGATCAAAATCAAACCATCACTCCCGACGCCGGTATGACGATCGCTAATCGCAATCGCCAATTCGGTTACATCTTCAGGGACGGTTTCCTCAAAGAGATTGACATAAACGTAGTCATTCCCCGCCCCGTGCATCTTCGTAAACTTCATCGCATATTATCTTTACATCAATTACGTAGGGTCTGCTGTGCGGACCAAGATTCATCTTGCATGCCCTCTTTTGATCCGCATTAGCGGCCCTCACAACTATTTTTTGGTAACAAAAAGGACGCACATCGGGCGAGCAACTTCCAGAGTATGACCACTCGGTTTCAGTGCTCCTGTTTTTTGATCTACATGAAACGAGACAATTGAATTCGCTTTCATGTTCGCTGCCAGATAAATCGAACCGGTTGGATCAATCCCTACGAATCGAGGATGATCCCCCTGTGTCGGCTCATGTTCAACCACGGTTAATCGTCCATTTTTCTGATCAATGTTGCAGACCACAGTGCTGTTATGCCCGCGGTTCGAACCGTACAAAAACTTTCCATTGGGATGAATCGCAATTTCAGCCGTGTAACTTGTTTCCTTGTATCCTTCAGGAAGCGTATTGATGGTTTGAATTTCTTTCAGTTTACCACTTCCTGCATCAAAATCGAGAAGCACCAACGTGTTGTCGAGTTCGTTAATGCAATACAACCATTTTCCATTCGGATGAAAACTGACATGCCTCGGCCCCGCGCCGGGGGCAGATTCCCAGAACGAGCATTTTGAAAGTTTCCCCTCTTTGGAAATGGAGAAGACTTCAACATGATCGTTCCCCAGGTCAGCAACGCAAACAAATTTTCCCTCTTTATGAATCGCCACCCCATGTGGATGCGGGCGGGTTTGCCGTTTCGTTCCCCCAGAACCTTCATGCTTAATCTTCGACACTTTTTTGATTAACTCACCTTTGAGGTTCAATGGGATTGCAGAAGTTCCCTCGCCGCCGTAGTGACAAACCAGCACAACATTCCCCAATGGGGAAACTTCGATATGCGTTGTCCCTTTGTCCTCTGTCGGGGCGATACTGAATAACGACAGACCGCCACTTTTTTTATTCATGCGGTACGCCCTGACGAAACCGTTTGGTGCCCCCTTTTCAACTTGTTCGCTTGTGCCTGCATACAGAATTGGTTTCGTGGGATGCAACGCCATAAAGCCGGTTCGCACATCGTCGGCTGCAATTTCCAACTTGCCGAATTGCCCCGTATTCAAATCGAGTACGCAACGATAAATGACCGCTGGTTTAGCCGGACTGGCAATGTAAATCCATTGCTGTTCCGCTTGAGTAGCTTGAAAACTCATCAAAAGGGAAGCGATTGCAAAACATCCACACATCAGGAATTTCATCATCAGTCTGGTCCTCTCAAACAAACAGAAGTAACAGGCGAGTCGAGTCTTATTACCATTCTGGGTTTACCCACCCGAAAAAGCAAACCTCACACCTGTGAAAGTTCCCGCGAGCGGTTGGCAGCCGTCTGGACGGCATCAATAAGGGCGGCTCGCATTCCGCCTCGCTCCAATGCGGCAATCGCTGCAATAGTCGTTCCCGCAGGTGAGGTCACTGCGTCTTTCAAACTGCCGGGATGCTCCCCCGTTTCAAGCACCATTTTCGCTGCCCCTAAAACGGTTTGTGCAGCCAACTCGGTGGCGATATCGCGTGGCAATCCCTCTTTCACGCCCCCATCACTCAAAGCTTCAATCACCTGAAAAATATAAGCTGGTCCAGAACCTGATAACCCCGTGACGGCATCCAGCAAATGCTCTTTCACCTCGTGGCATATCCCAACAGTCGTCATCAATTGAAGTACGAAATCTCGTTGCTGTTTTGAAACGGCATTCGCACAAGACATCCCTGCTGCCCCTGCTCCAACAAGTGCAGGAGTGTTCGGCATGATGCGAATTATTTGTTGATGCCCCTGCAAATAATCTTCAAGCTGAGTAAGCGTCACCCCGGCTGCAATCGAAACGACAAGTTGATCTTCCCGCAGATTTTTCGCAAGAATCGCAGCGACTTCCGGCAACACCTGCGGCTTCACGGCCAGAAAAATGATGGTTGACCGTTCCAGCAG
>WFOZ01001023.1 GCA_015487825.1 Planctomycetaceae bacterium | reverse complement strand
TTTCGGCCTCATTTTGTCCGAGAAGACTCCTCAAGCAGTCCTCAAAAAGAGCATCGCCAACCCTCGCAGCTAACCAACTCGGCGATTACTCCCCAAAACAACAAATACTCTCCCTCACACACACCAGAGACAACCCCAGCGGGAGCGGCTGATCCGGGATGAGCAATAAACCGGAAAATGCGGGAGTTGCGGCAAATGGGAGTCAAAAAGTGTCGTGCAAACATCTCAGGCTGGCTACATTTATTGTGGCAGGCCACACGCATCAGGAGTTTATGCAACAGCTCAGAAAACAAATTGGGATTGACTGATTTGCGTATATTTGTGATATGGAGGGAACCAACAATTGCCCCTGTTGGAGAGAAGGCATCATCGATATGAAAGCAGGACATTTATTCGCTGTTAACAGGGGCTTGAACTGATTATTGGGAGTTGCAGGCAGCCATAGGTAGAAAAATCCCGTTACATCAGAACGACGCGGCGTCTTAAAAAACCTTCTTATCCAGCCCAAAATCTCTGGTTACAATTACTTGAACCTGTTGAACTATGAATAAAACAAGACAAACAGAGCGATATTATGAAATAGACTTCTTTCGCTTTTTAGCGGCAATGAGTGTCGTGCTTTATCACTACACTTTTCGTGGTTACGCAGGCGATAAGATCCCCGTCTCATTCCCGCAGATGGCACATGTTTTCAAATATGGACATCTGGGTGTCGACTTTTTTTTTATGATCAGCGGGTTTGTAATCTTGCTAACTGCACTGAATAAAGATTTTAAAGGATTTGCAATTTCAAGAATTGCCAGGCTATATCCCGCTTTTTGGGTCAGTGTCAGCATTACGACAATAGCAATTGTTTTTATCGGTGGGGACCGGTTTAGTGTCGGGTTAAATCAATACCTGGTGAATCTGACGATGGTCAGTCGTTGTTTTGGTGTAGACCCCGTTGATGGAGTTTATTGGACTCTTTTTGTAGAAATAAGATTCTACCTGCTGATAAGTCTTCTCATACTTCTGAATCAGACCAGTAAAATAAAGCTGTTTCTTATTCTCTGGTTGATGATCTCTATCGCAGCCCCTCACATCAAGCTGCCCTCAGTAGTGCAAGCTGTCCTGATTACAAAATGGGCTTCCTATTTCATTGCCGGCGCTGCTTTTTACCTGATCAGAAAAGAAGGTATTTCGACGATAAAAACCGGGATTGTCGTAGCCTCGTTTTTTCTATCGGTTTACTACTCGTTTTTGAGAGTGCCTGAGCATGAAAGCATCTATCAGGTCACATTTTCATACGGAGTTGTTTTCGGAATTATAGCCATCTTTTATCTAACGATGTTTTTAATCGCGACCAACAAATTAGGCATTCTGAACAAAAAACAGATGGTAACACTGGGGGTGGTCACCTACCCTCTTTATCTGATTCATCAGAATGTCGGCTTCATGCTGTTTAATTATTTCGGGCAGAGTATCGAAAAGCATGTATTACTGTTATTGGTGATTTCGGCGATGATTGCAGGGGCATACGTCATACACAAATATATGGAAATTCCCTTAAGCAAAAAACTAAAAGACGCCCTGGTTCTGCTGACTGAACGCCAGGTTCAGCAAGTCACAGCAGAAGAAAAGTGTTTATAGAGACCATATTCTGAGTAGGCTGCAAACTCCCGCTTACTGAAATCGTTTTACATTCTCAGGTTTCTTTCCATTCAATTGCCACTCTGCGAAATCCAAAATCGCCTGCCAGTCTTTCGGGGTGAGGTCGTGCTGCCCTTCGCGGAAGTGAATTGCATTTCTGGTGCCTGCGTTGAGGAAGTCAAATACTTTTTGAGCTTCTTTCGTTGTCGCCCGGGATCCCAGCGGGTTTGCCCAGAGGTCGTCGTCGGCTTCGGTACAAATTAAAGCTCTTGGTGCAACAAGCGATTTCAAAAAATGTTGATCGAAAGGGAGTCGGTTTTCTTTTTCGTCAAACCATCGCAGCCGAGGGTGGAACCAATAGGCGAAACGCTCTGGTTCTGTAATTTTTCCCAGCGTTTCAGACTTTTCGTTTTCGATACGATAACACCCTGCACCGCCGCATCCTGAGCCATTGGCAGCAACGAGTGCAAAACGTTCGTCAAACGCACCTGCCAGCAGCGCCATCT
>WFOZ01001022.1 GCA_015487825.1 Planctomycetaceae bacterium | reverse complement strand
GGTTTAGCTGCATCGCCTCCAATACTCCCTGCCATCTGCTCTCGAACAATGGCGTACCGTGGAAAAAACAGCAATACATTTTTTTCAATGAATTTTGATATTTTGCGACCGAACGAACGACGAGCAAACAGCCCGGCTCCAAAACAGAGAAAGACGATAAATGCTATCGCCAGAGAAATCGCCAACGCAATTCCTTTTGTGTTATGCATCTGCACTGGAAGATAATTCCAGATCGTCGTCGCAACCGACATAATAATGGGAACGACCTGACCGACCAAAGCACCAACCACAATCAACGGCAGCAAAAACACCAGCCCACCAATAGCAAGTGTTTTCAGGAATCCAAACGACTTAATCACGTGTTGTTGCATAAAATCTCCAAGAGGCGAAGCCCATGTCTTACCACAATGCCGGGTTTACTCTTTCTCGTTCCCAAGCTGGAACTTGAAAACGAGTAGAAAAGATTAAGGTTCAATAAATAATTAAACAGCAACCGGCACACAACGGCAGGTGTAAGCAGACTATTCTACAACAATTTCACCTATCCTGCTTCACTGTTTTACTCTGAATTATCGTTTCGATGAGCCCTGGCTGGCGAACCTGGATTTTCAGTCCACCTGATCCATTGAAATCCGGTACTTTCTTCAGGCCGTTTGTGACGCATTATTGCGTGGCAGGGTTGGCCGGGGATTGTTTCCCAGTCGATTTCGATGTAGGCCAGAATGCCTCCGGCCCATTCGCGTTCCTGGGGCCAGGTACGTGGCGGGCGGGCCCCCAGAAAGTCTGCGTAGATCAGCCAGAGTTTTATTTTCCCACGCTCGGGCTGATTGTTCCCTCCAAGATGCACAATAAAGGAATCAGATTTCGCGACATGCACGACCGTGTGAAGGTCAGTTTTTGTCAAACCATCAGCTTGCCATTCCGCGGAGACTAACGGCGAGTCTTTGGTTTCGGTTGCCTCTATTTTACCGCTCGCGTCATATTTGCGAATCAGTATGGCAGCGAAATCGTTATCCACATGTTTTCCGGGATCTACACCGCCATAGCGTTCAATCCGCTCCAGTCCCGAACGGCGTAACAGAAAGGGAAGATTGGGCCACAGCCATTTTGAATCTGCATCCCAGACCCGAACTTCATCCATCCAGGATAGATCCGCATAAGCAAGTTGTTTATTCCAGAATTGGCGATCCGCTTCCTCTGACGGGCGAGTAATGGTAAGCAGCAGTTGAACTTCACTCTGCCCGTTGGCCGCGGTGTGTTCCTTCAAAGTGACTATTCCGTGAAGAAGCGGCTGCCCTGCTGTCGCTCGATTCTCATCCGGATCCCGTGGAGGCCAGTAAATATCAAAATTGCATGCGGCACCATTCAGGGGCCCGGAATTTTCAAGTCTGTCCAGTTTCATCGATTCACTTGCGCAACCGAAGCAGAAGAGTAGATTTTGAACGCAGAGAATGAACAAAGTCCTCAGATGAAATTCAGGCCATCGATACATACCACCCTCCCAGCCTGGCTGAATCATTCTGATAGCCGTACCCCAAAACTGTAATCTAAAATTGAGAATCGTTCAGAAACTATTAGCGTTAGTAAAATATAAATGTGCGCAAACAGCGCATATGCAAAAATGATGGGCTCTCTACAAAACCTGAACACTTTCAAATCGATCGACTCAGCCTGTCATCGTAGATTCTCTCTCAAGGCATCGCTATATTGTGTTGTAATTCGTCAGTAAATACAACAAAACTTCCCGAGATGGCCGGTTTATTCCGGTAGTCGTAACAAGGTTGACCATTAACAGTTACTCCAGGCTCAGCCGCCTGTTGACTCACTACTATTTTCAGGAAATACGAAATGCAAACAGATAAGATCGGGCCTTTGAATTGCCGAGTTATTGGAAATCCGCAACAGGCAAAATTGAGTTTCATTTTGTGCCACGGTTACGGGGCACCGGGGACGGATCTGGTTCCGCTTGCGGAGGAATTGATTTCTCTGGAAAACAGCCTGGCTGATGCGGTTGCGTTTGTTTTTCCGGAAGCTCCACACGATTTAACGGATCAGGGGATGCCAGACGGACGGGCGTGGTGGCCTATCAATATGATGCGATTGCAGGAATTGATGCAAACGAACAATTTTGAGGAACTCGCAGAATCCGAGCCCCCCGGCATGTCCGAAGCACGGGAGCAGTTTCGAGAATTTCTAACAGAATATCAATCACTTTCTTCCCATAAGCTTAGCGAGATTATCCTGGGAGGGTTTTCGCAGGGAGCGATGCTGACAACCGATGCGACACTTCGGCTACCGGAATCGCCAGCCGGCCTTTGCATTTATTCAGGCACCCTGCTCTGCAAGAAAGAATGGCAGGAACTGGCCCCAAATCGAGCGGGGCTGCCCGTCATTCAAGCTCACGGATCAATGGATCCGATACTCCCATTTCCGATGGCTGAAGAGTTAAGAGACCTGCTGAAAAACGCAGGTTTGGTCGTGAATTTTCATGCTTTTCCGGGCATGCATACGATCTCCTGGGATGCGCTGGAAATGACCATCGAAATGCTGAAACAGACACTTGCGCACTCCGCAATTTGAGAAATTCAGGTAACTATTCAGCGAGAGGGTGGCTGGACTGGTGCATTTCTTAAGTTGTTGTCAGTTGCACTGTTGCGCCTTGGTTCTTGATTTCACGGTCTGTGCCACGGCTCTGTGAGCCGTGCAATATGAAAACCAAGCTTGATTTCAACAAGATATTCTCACTCCAACGCAACACGGCTCACAGAGCCGTGGCACACGAAACCTTTATTTCTCGCAACAGTTTCTCAATACGAAAATCCATCGCGGTAGGAACTGCCGTTGTCGGCAGTCCCCCGCACAGATCCGTACGTGAAGGATTACCTCATACGGCTCCTGCCTTGAGTCGGGCGTGAAATCGTTGGTTTGGAT
>WFOZ01001021.1:0-5000 GCA_015487825.1 Planctomycetaceae bacterium | reverse complement strand
CATCTTCAGACCCGGTTTCACGTGCCGGGCCCTAATTATTGCTGAGGAGACAAATCAGTTTTCGAGTACGGGGCTCTCACCCTCTGTGACGTTGTGTTCCAAACAACTTCCTCTAACCGTTTGTTTTGTAACTCCTGAACCAGCTGGCTGGTCCCCTTTCGCTCGCCGCTACTGAGGGAGTCGACTTTCTTTCCTTTCCTGTGGGTACTTAGATGTTTCAGTTCCCCACGTTAACAGAGAATCCCGGGATCAATGCCTGTTTGACGGCTCCTCCAGGCTTATCGCAGCCTTCCACGCTCTTTCTTCTGACACCAAGGCATCCACCATATGCCCTTATTAGCTTGACCACTATGATTTCCAACTTGATCCTTAACGAATCAATTCTTCTACCACATTTCGAATCAATCAAAAAAGATTGACCAAATAAGCTTGATCGTTCCGTCTTATCGACGGTACTTCACCGCATTGCGATGCATTCCTAAGTTCGTTCGTACCTCGTTTTATACCCAAGGATTCCGCTGGTAAACCAGTGAGGAACTCTGCCCTTGAAGTAAAACGAGGATTTTTTATGATGCCACGTTTGCAGTTGCCAAATTGTCAAAGATCTATCCACTCGAACAATTCCGAGTGAGCCAGTCTGCATCGTTCGTCTGAACGCTGTGTGACTGGCGGAGGGGCATGTTATACACGAGCTTGCCGGTCGTCAAGCAACTGCGTTAAAAAAAAACAAATTGCTTCAAAAACCTTTACACGTAGCATAAATAATACTTTATACCATGCTGATTACAGCCCGATTCTCTCGACTTATTGCCTGAATGGAGCAAGTCACTTCAGCCAGTTTAACATCTCACGATCAGAAAGATTACAAGATTTCCCCATTTTACCCGTACTCCTGTGATTCGCCGGGAAAACCAAGATCGGAATGTGAAGCCTGAATCATGAGCAGATGCTTAAAATATTTCAAAAACATTGTCGTCCGCTCTAAGATTATTCGTTCCACTTGAATGTTCAACCTTTTGCTTCAACTCCTCACACGCGTCCCTCATGGCAGCTCCCCTCCACTGAGTAGTTACCTAAAGCGAACGAAAACACGTTGGAAGGAGGACCTTCCCAGCCGTGCGTTCCCAAGCAGGAGATTGGGGACGAGTTGAAGCAAGAACCTGGGAACAAATTGAATCTGGCGCTGTCCAACTAACTTGCTTCCTGCAAATGAGATACAGCCAACGACGGCCACCACTGCAAGGATGACCACCCTATAACGTATCATGTAAAATGGCTTATTCCCGGTCGTTTGCAGCTATTTGATTTCATAGCCTGCAGCATAAATCGGCAGTATTGGCCAGACCTGCTTCCTCTACAGATGCCTGACAATTCACTTGCCAGGGCAGGATTGCATTTGGCGGCTCTTTCCTGCAAACTTGTTATTGAAAATCTGTGGTTGGACATTCATGCCCGCCTGTATAACAGCGTGCTCAATCGAGACCGGCTGGAATGTCTGAGTTCCTTTCTCTACAGAAATCCCTCCGATTGAATTGCATTCAATTCCAGTTTATCGCATTTAGCAGGTGAAAAATGATTCCGGAAAAAGTAGGTCCTTACAGGATTGAGCGAAAAATTGGTTCCGGAGGCATGGGAACTGTTTATCTTGGCCGGCATACCGAAACCGGAAAAGAAGTAGCCGTCAAGGTACTGCCTGCCTCACTGGCCAGAGAGGATGGGTTTGTTCTTCGATTTACTCGCGAAGTTGAAGCAATGCGCAAGCTTTCGAACCCGCATGTGGTCGAAGTTTTTGAAAGCGGTGTCGACGACGAAACATATTACTACGCCATGGAATACGTTGATGGCCAGACTCTTTCAAAATGGATTCGCGAAAACGGTCGGATGCCCTGGAGAGATGTTATTGAATACGCCATCCAGATCTGCAGTGCGTTAAAGGCTGCACATGATGCAGGGATTGTGCATCGGGACCTGAAGCCCTCGAACCTGCTGATTACCAGTGAGAACAAAATCAAACTGCTCGATTTCGGTGTGGCTCAGGTGTTCGCTTCCACGAAACTGACCAAGACAGGAGGGATTATTGGCACGGCAGAATATATGTCTTCGGAGCAGGCTCAGGGACATCGAACCACCAGAAAGAGCGATATTTATTCGCTGGGTGCAGTTATGTATGCCATGCTGACCGGGCGACCGCCTTACAGCGGAAAGACTTCGATGGAGGTGATACAGAAACATAAATTTGGCCAGTTTGATCCCCCTCGCTCCTTTGTGCCTGAAATTCCTTACTGGCTGGATGAAGTTGTCTGTAAATGTCTGGAGAAAGATCCGGAGAAGCGGTTTCCGGACGCCTATGTACTCTCACGGCGATTGAAAGAGATCCTTAAAAAAGTAGAAATCTCCCAGCAGGATGTCACCTCTGCCAGTGGCACATTGGACGGAACTGCTGAAACGATAGTGGCAGGAGATGACCCAAATGCAATTGGTGGAACATTGATGCGGGACCTGGTTCGTGCGGAGATTGAATGCTCGCAATCGAAGCCTTTCATCTCGCAATTCCTGGACAACACGCTGGTGTTAATCACGTTGTTAATCCTGCTTTTCCTGGGGGGATTCTGGTGGTTTAGTTCCGGAGACCTTACCCCAGAACAAAAATTTGAAAGAGGAGTCGCACTTTTTGAAAAAGGAAAACTTTATTGGCCGCAGGCTCGCGATGAGTACTTTCAACCTTTATTGCAAGAGGATCCTGAGACATGGGCTGAACGGGTAGATGGAATGTTGATGGATATAGAGGTCCGCGAACTCGAAAAAGATTTTAATTTGAAAAATGTAAGCAGCAAACGTCTTCAGAAAATGTCAGACGCTCACCGTTTCCTGCACCTGGCTCGCTCGTACTATAAAATGGGTGATACAATTACTGCAGAAAAAATCCTGCTAAACCTCTCTGCCATTCTCGACGGGCAGAAAGAGTACCAGGCGTTACATAAAGCGATTCGGGGAATTCTTTCTGAATTGAAAACCGCAAACAGCGCCGGGAATGGAGATACCGGGGGGCTTTCGCTGGCAAAAACCTCTCTTCGGCAAGCAGAAAAATATCTGAAAGAGAAAAAGAAGGAACAGGCTGTCTCAATTTTATTAAGTTTAATCACTCTGTATGATGGAGATTCGCAATCAAAGAAAGAAGTCGAGCAAGCGAAGAAAATTCTCGATAACTTAAAAGTTTCCTATCCATGAAAGCCCAGCCGATGAGTAACAGCATAGACCTGAAAGATCATATTCGAACGATTCCTGATTTCCCGAAGCCCGGAATTATGTTTCGCGATATCACACCACTGCTCGCTCATCCAATAGCCTTTGGTGAATCGATCAAGCGGATCGCTGATCATTATCGGGATCAGAAAATCGACAAGATCATGGCCGCAGAGGCCCGCGGATTTATCTTTGCAACACCTCTTTCCCTGGAGCTTGATGCAGGATTCATTCCCGTCCGCAAACCGGGAAAGCTTCCTTTTGACACACAGGCGTTCCATTACGAACTGGAATACGGCAGTGACACGCTCGAAATCCATGTTGATGCAATCAAAGAAGGTGAACGCGTACTGATGGTTGACGACCTGCTCGCCACCGGCGGGACTATGCAGGCCTGTATTAAACTGGCGGAAGATTCCGGTGCAAATGTAATTGGCTGTGCATTTTTACTGGAACTGGATGAACTCAACGGACGCGACCTGCTTCCCGGTCAGGATGTCTTCAGCCTGATCCATTATTAAATGAAATACGATTCCCGGCACGGCAGATTCATTCAGACAGCCATTGTCAAAATTGAATCGTGATAATAAAACACAACGCGAAAAAATAGCCCCTGGCAGTACCAATGACGCCAACACACTCCTTGAAGCTGCTTATTTCTCAGGAAGATATTCAGGCACGCATTTCTGATTTAGCTCAGCAGATTTCCCTTCAATATCAGGATCGTCCCCTGACGTTGCTGGGAGTGATGACGGGGAGTCTTTTTTTTCTGACCGACTTAATGAGAAATTTGACGATTCCACACCAGGTGGGAGTCATTCAGGCATCGAGTTACGCCGGTTACAGAACGGAACCAGGAAGTCTTCGGACGAATCTCGATTACCTGCCCAATCTACAGGGGCGTTCGGTTTTACTGATTGATGATATTCTCGATACCGGGCAGACTCTTGGATACATACACAAGAAAATTTCGAGTCGAACAGAACAGGATGTACGAACCGCAGTGCTGCTCTGGAAAAAATCACGAACCGAAGTAGACATCTCGCCCGATTTTCCGGGGTTCGAAATCGAAGATGAATTTGTGGTAGGTTATGGCCTGGATTATGCAGATGACTACCGCCATCTGGCTGACATTTATACTCTTGATTTCTCTTCAGATGAGTAATGGCAAAATCCCCACCTGGGAAACCAAGACAGCAAAAAGGAAACGATCGAGATGGCCAGGCATGAGGCAGATCGTGAAGATCTGGTGAAAGAAGCGACCGCTTATGTGATACGTGGGGAATTATCAATTCCTGACTGGGAACACCCCATTTTTGTCGGCTTTCGCAAAAGCGACGCCTTTTCCTTCTATTTTGGTCCTGATCCGGTCTACCAGTTTGATTCCCGGGGAAGGTTACGTCGCGCGTTTGTGGCAGGAAAACTTTATCGCAGCGAAGGCGATACGCTTAGTTCAATGTATCGCAGTCGCAGCGATACGGAATCCACTTTGATGCGGACAGATTTGTCTGCTTCCCAATGCGAGTTTTTCCAATGGGGAATGCACGAAGCAATTCGTCAGCTGGACGACGCACTCAGCAGTGGACGATACACTGTCCGCGATGCCGTCGGAGGAAAAGAGAACTGGATCGAAAGAATCAAACAGGGATGCCGATGCGTCCTCGGTTCTGATGAATTCCTGGCTGCGAAGCTTGTGAAACGATAAGGAACCAAACAGGGATTTGAATCACGAATGAACCCAGCACGGCTGGTTCATT
>WFOZ01001020.1 GCA_015487825.1 Planctomycetaceae bacterium | reverse complement strand
TTCAAAAACGTGTGCTCGATAAACTGATCCCGGATTATCGGGCCGGCATGGATGAATTGAATCAACGTAGAAACCAAAATAACAAAAAGAAGCAAGCTGTTGCCAAATATGAAAAACTAAAAGAACTGATTTCGATCGCAAATCAGCAAGGAACAAAAATCATCCTCGCTGCGATGCCTGTTCCTGAAGAGTACGAATTTGATTCAGGATTCCTTGAAGTAGTTAACAGCAGTTCTGCCATTCTCATCGATTGCAGGAAAGTTGAAGGAATTACATTACCAATGTTTTTTGACGGACTGCACATGGACGAACAAGCCGCAAAACTTTACAGTAGTGAACTGGCCAAAAAAACAAAATCTGTTTTGATATCGCTCGAGCGATAAACACCGGCAAAACAATAGCTGTCGTGACTTCGCTGTTCTGCTAAAGCCCCGCTGTAGAGTGCATCAATAACGTTTGTTTTGATGCGTTTAGCCCGCACTACATTGATCCCAGTTTTTTTAGTGTTATCGCAACTGGCGAGGTCGTTTCTCTGCTGGTCTGTTTGTACGGTTTTATTTCCTCCATTGTTTCGTGCAGCCTCAGGCAGGATTCTTCGTAACTGAGGCCCGATAATTCTGCGATCAGTCGAGTGCCTCGGTCGATCAGTTTTTTGTTGGAGGTGCTTACGTGAACCATCCAGTTCCCGATCACGCGATTCATGCGTGCCATGGTTGCAGTCGAAATGGTGTTGAGAACCAGTTTGATCGCCAGATGCTCCCATAATTTTATTGGTGAATCGGGAATCTCTACCGGTATGTGAAACAACTCACCCGAAGGGCGCTGCATTTTATCCGGCCCGACACAAACAGTGGCCGCTTGGTGGTAATTGGCAGCCTGTTTTTCAAATTGCTGTCGAAAAGGATTTCCTGCCTTGTCAAAACTGTGGGTTTCTTCACCAACTGCAATCATTATCCACGCGGAATCATCGTTTTCAAAACGTGACTGATCCTGTTCATTTCCGATTTGAAAAAGATGGATTTCAGCATTATCAAGTGCAGGCGGATCGGATTGAATCGAGGCTGGAGCTTCTAATTGAGAATAAACTTCGGCATTCCAGTTAAGACCGCGTGGCGTTCGCCGTAACGCTTTTTGCCAGGTTTCGACTGTTCTCAGTTGTGGATTTTTCACAAATGCCCAGGAGACTGCGGAGGTTTCATCGTTTTGTTTTCGATAAGCGGGCAGGCTGAAAGTTGGTGATCGCTCTGTGGTATCGGTTAATATATCAAGCAGATAATCAGAAGCTGCGTAAGTAACCAATCCTTTCTGCTCATAAATATTCTGCTCAAATTGAGTGAGTTGTCCCATTGCAGAAAGTGCAGCCGGTTCACCAAGCTGCTTCACCAACTGCTCCATGAAACCTGCATAGTCAATCGACTGCTCAGGCTTGATTCCGATTGATGCAATTGCTTCAGCCGGCAACTGTTTTTGAAGCACATTTTTCAGTGCAGTTTCCAGAGCCGCACCCACAACCAGAAGTTCGCAGCTTGTCGCCTGCATCCGGGTCGAACCGGTAATCGCCATCGGGCCTGTGGTGAGATCGAGACAGGTGATTCGTTTTTCCTCGATAATCTGACGGGAACGCTCGACATGCTCACAAAGAAGTGCAGCCGGATTGTTGAAGACAAAAAAGACTTCTGCTCCACTTTCCAACCCCTGCCAGGCGGTTCCAATGACAAACGGCGTCTCCCCTCCTTCAGTGATCGCAACGACAACATCATCCTGTTCAACACCTGCTTCCAGAAGCTGATGCCTGCCGAAACGGGGAAAGTCTTCAAAACCTTCGACCGATTTAATCATCGCAAAATCCCCACCAGCCATTACACTGATCACACTGTTTTCGCAATCAGCCAGAGAGGAATAATTATCGGCCAGCTTGTCGGATACCCGCTGCCAGAATTCTCGCCACATCGCTTCGAGCAGGATACTCAACCGCCCCGTCGCACCACAGCCGGTGAAGAAGACTTTCTTTCCGCTGCAAAATGCCCGCGTCATTGCTGCAACAAGTTGCTCATACGGACCGCTTTCAAAAACACTCGATGCAGCCGGCGCGATCTGTTCATCAACACTCAACAGCAGACGGATCCCTTCGGACATATCCTGCGAAATTGTCTGTGAAAGCCGGGCGGTCTTGGGGTGTGAAGATTCCGTCAATAATGTTCCCAGTCGAAACTCCCGTTGGTGTTGTATGAAATGCTCCGCTTCCTGTTTAGCCGTTGACATCCGGGGTTCTTTCACAAATTGGTACGCGTAAACACGTTATGAATGCGAATCACTCGCAAGTAATTTCACTGTTAATGCTGCATTGAATAGATGCAAGCAGCACCGGGAAGCTGAAAGTGTAGACAATCCCAGCACGACTGGTTAGTTTTGACAGCTGTAACCACAGGCAAAATCTTGAAATTTGCGCAAGCCACAAAGAAAATAACCATTAATATCTTATCAATGAAATGCTGTGCAAAAGTGGCAGAATATTTCAAGAGAATTGTTTTGAACCACGAATGAACGCGAATAAACGCGAATTATCTTTGGGGAACCTCACACACAAAATGTAGGATGGCGTGCTTGCACCCATCAAATACGGCTTCCACTTCATAAGCCTAACTGGACAGCGCCAGGGTCAACTCGTTCCCAAGGTCCACCTTGGGAACGAGGAAATAACATCAAGGTATATCACGAGTTACATCAATACTCAAACAGAACCTGGCGCTGTCCAGTTAATCAAATGCAAAATAACAATTTCGACTCTTTTGTGTCCTTGAACACAACTCGGCACGCGAAGATGGGGGCAAGCACGCCATCCTACGATGAACTTAAAATTGAAAATTTGATCGAATTATTAAATTTGTGTTCATTCGCGTTCATTCGTGTGAGCTGCCCCCATTTTATGTGCCAGAGGTTATGAGAGTTCAGGTTGGGTAAGTTTCGTTCTGTTTTCCGGTAATTTTGAAATAGGAAAAATTTCTAAAGTTATCATTTTATTCTTCTGCCCTACACCTGTTGCTTGTCATAATTCCAGTACTGGTAGTTCAATCAAACAGTTGCCTGTTATCTCAAAAGCGAGTTTTCCAATGAAGCTGATCGTCAAACAGTTTATCTGCTGCACAGTTCTCACCATTTTCCTTTTAACGGTAAATTCAACTCCTGGCTTTGCACAAATT
>WFOZ01001019.1 GCA_015487825.1 Planctomycetaceae bacterium | reverse complement strand
CTCTGGAGAAGGGTTGGATATCCAAACCATTCACGGTTCCGGCTGCGATGCAATCACTTTATTTCAGGCAGATGTTTCGACTGCAGATCTCTGCCTGGCGGTCACCAGTCACGATGAAATCAACCTTGTGGGTGCTTCGCTGGCACGGGCGATGGGGGCGAAACGGAGCATTGCCCGCATTTTCAATCCGAGCTATCGCGACTTCAGTACGTTCGATTACCAACGGCATTTCGGGATCGATAACCTTCTCTCTCTGGAACATCTTACCGGGCTGGAATTAGCCAAATCAATTCGTAGTACCGGATTATTCACCCTGGAAACATTTGCCCGCGGAGGCATTGAAATTCAGGAAGTCGAAGTACAAGCTGGGTCAAAAGTAATCGGGCAGTCACTGCGGGACATCAAACTACCTGCACAGGTGCGAATCGGACTCGTCTCCAAACAAGGAAAAACTTTTATTCCTCATGCCGACGATTCTTTTTCGGCTGAGGATCATGTAACACTCGTAGGAGAGCGTGAAGCGGTTCGCAGTATCGTTAAAATGTTTCAACACAAACCCCCCAGACGGCTCGATGTTATCATCGCAGGTGGAGGAGAAGTTGGTTTCAATTTAGCCAAGTCGCTAGAAGGAGAACGGTTTCGCGTTGTTATTATGGAAGCGAATGAAGAACGATGCCAGTATCTTGCCCGACGGCTTTCAAAGACAACCGTACTGCACGCTGAAGCAACCAGACGATCCGAAATGGAGGAAGCCCGCGTCGGCAATGCAGATGTTTTTGTTGCAGCAACCGGACGTGATGAAGACAATATAATTTCCGGCGTTGAAGCCCGTGAACTGGGGACTGCACGTATTTTAAGCGTGGTTCGTCGTCCCGATTATGTTAATGTTCTTGAGAAACTGCGGATTGATGTCGCAGTCAGCCCGCGAATCGTCATGGCCAGGCAAATTTTAGGAATGGTTTCTGGAGGACCGGTACTCACAACAGGCGAAACAACCGATGGGAATGTATTGATATGGGAAATTGAAGTCAAAGATGGCTCTCCGGTCACACAAAAACCTCTCAAAGAGTTGTCACTTTCAAAGACTTTGATAGCATCGGTAGTAAGAGACGATTTCGTCCGTGTTCCCACCGCAGAGGATGTTCTCAAACCGAATGATATTGCAGTGGTATTGGTTGATAAAACGATTGTCTCTGAGGCGATCAAACTTTTTGCAACTCCAGATTGACTCCGATTATTATGACAGCTGATGCAATCACAATTCAGATTAATGGAGAATCTCATACCGTACAAACCGGCGAGACGATTGCAGGCCTGCTCGAAAAACTGGAAAAGAATCCGCAATATCTGGCAGTTGAACAGAATCGGGTTTTGATTCGCCGGGCAGAACATGCTCAGACTGTTTTGAAATCGGGGGATGTCCTCGAAATCGTTACGCTTGTAGGAGGCGGTTAGCCAGAGGCTCCCCAGCAGATGAACTCCAGCGCTAAAGCCATAGCATATATTGTTGATCCACAGAAACAGAGCCCCAATAATGACCTGCATCAACAGGTCCGCAATTCGAACATTACGAAAGTTATTAACATGAGTGCAACCACCGTTCAGGATACCCCACTGGTTCTTGGAAGCCATCAATTTAATTCTCGTTTGATTGTCGGCACCGGAAAATATCAGACCTACGATTTAATGAAAGACTGCCTGGAAGTTTCAGAAGCGGAAGTCATTACAGTCGCTGTTCGCAGAGAACGGCTTATCGATGCTCAGGGACGCAATATTCTTGATTTTATCGACCTGAACCGTTACACAATTTTACCGAACACAGCTGGATGCTTTAACGTAGAAGATGCCGTTCGCGTTGCAAAGTTAGGGCGGGAAATTCTGGAGGGGCTGGAAAACCCGGGAGCCGACTGGGTTAAGCTGGAAGTCCTTGGCGATAAAAAAACTCTGCTTCCCGATCCGATCGCCACATTGGAAGCAACCCAACAGCTGGTTTCCGATGGCTTTCAGGTACTTGTTTACACAACCGATGATCCAATGACAGCTTTGCGATTAAAACAGGCAGGAGCGACATCAGTCATGCCAGCCGGCAGTCCTATCGGCAGCGGACAGGGAATTCT
>WFOZ01001018.1 GCA_015487825.1 Planctomycetaceae bacterium | reverse complement strand
TGGAGCAATCCCAGATTGAAATTGATAATGGGTTTGGAATGTTTCCCTCATATTTGGCAACTTTCTTGCTACAACTTGCGGGTGAGTTTCAGGGAGCAACCAATCCGGAGAGTACGGAGGCAGTTACACAAGACGAACTGGTCAATATGGAACAGGACGCCCCACCTCAAGATGATATTGTTTACATAGATCCGCAGGGAAAATTGGTTATTGGGATATCACATGTACGATTTCCCAAGCTTTGCTTCAGTTGCAATGGAACACCCGAAACGATCCTCCCACTCCAATTGAAGACAACCGGTCGTGAAGCTATAGATGACCGGTGTTTTGAAGTCTCTCTCCCCACATGCAAAAAGTGCAAGAAGCTCCATCGATTTCAAATGCTTAATGGTTCGTTCACTCTTTGGGGGGGCGTTGGTTTAATCTTATGTTTTTTATATGTGCTCTTGTTTGGATATCTTGGAATTCATTTTGACAAAATGTGGTATATGCCTGTTGTTGCCGCCTTTCTCACTACAATATTTCTTCGTTTCAAGATCGGAAGAATTCGTGTCTACCTGTTTACAAAAGCTGGAGGCAACTGTTCGATCAAAAAGAGAACGGTTTCCCTGAAACTGAAAAATACGTCTTTTGCCAAGGCAACATTAAAATATATTTTGGAAACAACCTGAATTCCCTGCACGGTTGGCTCATTCTGATAGTTGTAACTAAAATGGAGTTTTAGAAACTTACGCAAATCGCATAGAAAATGACCGCTGGTAATACAATATTCTCGTTGTATTGGGCTCTGCAGGTTACCTGATAGAAGTTACCAAATACCCCCAAGCGTGGATTCGTTGAGAGACTGGGATGTACTCCAAAATAGTTTGATCGAAAAGAAAGTAAGCCCGTGTGTGGCATTGCTGGTTTTATTACCACTGCGGAATCTGAAACGGCAGAGCAGCTTACGCATACTGTTGGCGAGATGGCGCAGGTGCAGGCACATCGGGGGCCGGATGATCATGGGACGTGGTGCGATGTAAAAGCCGGGGTGGCGTTGGGGCATCGTCGGCTTTCCATTCTCGATCTTTCCGAACAGGGCCATCAGCCGATGCTCTCTTCCTGCGGGCGTTTTGTGCTGGTTTATAACGGAGAAATTTACAACTGTAACGACTTGCGAGATGAGCTGATTCAATCCGGTCATCATTTTCGTGGACATTCCGATACCGAAGTGCTGCTGGAAGCAGTTTCTCAGTGGGGAATAAAACAGACACTGCCCAAGTTACAGGGAATGTTTGCCTTTGCGGTTTGGAACCGAATGGAAAGAAGTATCACGCTGGTTCGTGATCGGCTTGGCATCAAACCACTTTATTACGGAATGTTAGGGAAACAGTTTGCTTTTTCTTCAGAATTGAAGGGGATGAAAGTTCATCCAGAATTTCGCGGAGAAATCGAAACCTCTTCAGTGGCGTTGTTAATGCGGCACAATTACATTCCTGCCCCGTACTCTATTTATAAGCAGATTTACAAACTACCGCCCGGCATGTTACTGGAAATTTCAACCGAACAATTATTCGGCAAGAGTTCCCGTGAAGCGGCGTTAACTGCTGCGATCCCTTACTGGCGGTTAGAAGATGCCATTCACAAAGGGCAGACGCAATCGTTTACAGGTTCGTATGCAGAAGCAGTTGATGAGCTGGATCGATTGCTGAGCGATGCGGTTCGCGCTCGAATGCTTTCTGATGTTCCGCTGGGTGCGTTTCTTTCGGGAGGAGTCGATTCTTCCCTTATCGTTGCCATGATGCAGAAGCAGTCATCACTTCCCGTAAAGTCATTCACGATTGGATTTGGAGAATACGATTACGACGAATCTCCTTACGCTCGAAAAATTTCCGAATACCTTGGCACCGATCATACTGAATTGTGTGTCATGCCCAGCGAAACACAGAGTGTGATACCGCAGCTGCCGGGAATGTTTGATGAACCGTTTGCAGATATGTCACAGATTCCGACCTTTCTGGTCAGTAAACTGGCAAGGCGGGATGTCACTGTTTCTCTTTCCGGGGATGGAGGGGATGAACTGTTCGGCGGTTATCACCGGTATTTTCATTTGGGAAATATCTGGAATAAGGTCCGAAGAGTTCCTGCGCGAAAAAAAATCGCAGAGTTAATGAAGTGGTATGTGAAAACTTCCCCTGTTGCGATGAAGAAACAGGGGATTGCGCGGTATGCGAAAATTCTGGAAACTCCCGATGCTGACACGCTGTATGCAGAGTTGAATCGACACTGGTCAGCTTCCGAAATTATGTCCGGAGATGTTTTCGATCCGAGTGAGCAGATTGGTTATGGCCATTCGCAAGCAGGTACGGCAACTCCTCAACTCAACTGGATGGCTCTCGATACAGTTACCTATTTGCCGGATGATATTCTTACCAAAGTTGATCGCACGAGCATGGCCAGTTCCCTGGAGGCGCGTGTGCCGTTGCTGGATCATCGGATTGTAGAATTTGCCTGGAGACTACCTCAGCAATATCGCTTTGATGAAACTCAGGGAAAACTGATTCTGAAAAGCTTGCTGGAAAAATATATTCCGAAAGCATTGTTTGAGCGGCCGAAGGTCGGCTTTGGTGTT
Source organism: Planctomycetaceae bacterium (assembly GCA_015487825.1). Lineage (GTDB taxonomy): Bacteria > Planctomycetota > Planctomycetia > Planctomycetales > Planctomycetaceae > Rubinisphaera. The sequence continues at coordinate 2,089 of WFOZ01001018.1, read as the reverse complement.
CCGATTGGAGAATGGTTGCGTGGTTCTCTTCAGGATTGGGCCGAATCGTTGCTCAGCGAAAAAAGTCTGAATGAACATGGACTGCTCAATACAAGACTGATTCGTTCACGTTGGGAAGAGCATATTACTGGCGCAGTGGACTGGCAGTATCTGATGTGGGATGTGCTGATGTTCCAGGCATGGTATGTGGAGAACAAGACCTAACCGGCCAGTCGTTGATCGTCCTGCGTTGCCTGTTGCTTTTCCATTTGAGCCAACGCTTTTTTGCCTGCACTGCTTAATCGGTAATGGATACCGGCATCACGACCAGCCAGTTCGATATCGAGATAGCCGTAGGCGATTAATAAACCGTGCGCTTCGCAGGATTGATCCGCTTCGTTTTCTTCGGTGTGATCTGCCTGCCTGTAAAGCCTTTTTGTCCAGGTTGAATTTTCCTCCTCGTCCGAGGGTTTTTCCTGGAGCGCATACTGGCGGAGAATCTTCAGGCAGTCCTGGTTCTCCTTCAACAGTTGGGTTGCTTCACTGAACATGCCGTAAGAATCGGCAATGCGGGAAGCATCCCCTCAGCAAGTTCCCACTTCCCCGCAGGACACATACAATCGGCTAACCGCAACACTCCATAGAATCGCTACAGCTTAACATGGTCGTGTCTTGGTTCCTCCATACGAAAAGTCAGCAGGCCGCCGATGAAGACCATAAATGAAATGGCAACAAAAACGAGCGTGTAGTTCCAATCAACCAACCACCCAACCACAGGGGAGAAAAACAGGGGAATGGCCATGCAAAGGCTTAAAGTGCTCAGGTAGCGCGGGTGATGTTCTTCGTGGGAAAGTTCGAGGACATAATTGAGTATCGATTTCATAATGACTGGACAAAGACCAAGCATGAAAAATACCAGTGCATAATACGCCCTTGCCTGGGGATGCGCAGAGGCGGAAATTATCAGAGCGATCAGTGGAATGAAAGCAACCAGAAAGATTTGCACGCGAATAACGATGCGGTTCCCGAGACGATCCGCACAGTATCCGGCAAGTAAACTGAAAATACCGACGGCTCCGTTTTGGAGAACAACCCACATCATCAGTTCTGTTGCACCAGCTTCCAGTTTTACTCTTCCGAGCCATTGATAATGTGGAAACAGAAGCAGCGATGACATAAACAGAATGGCGACCCAGGCGACACGTCGGAACCGACGATTCTCTCTGAACGTTTGCCAGGAGTTTTTGAAGAGCAGCAATGGGTGGGAGTGATCGTTTCCACGTTCGTCAGTTGGTTCTTTAATAAAAAACAGAAATAATGCAGAGAAAAGAAATCCTAAAGAAGTAAAGCCAAAAATGTAGGCGTAACCTCGCCCATGTGGGATGGCCAGCCATTTTGCCAGAAGAAGTAAAGCAGCCAGGATGGCAACAATTGACCCGACCATTCCAGCCAGCGACATTAACCGCCCCCGCCGAAACGGGCGGACCAACTTTCCCTGTAACGTGTTGAAGGCAAGCTGGTTCACCCCTGTGGCTGCAAAAAAGAGCGCATACAGAAAAAGAAACAGAACAGGAAACCAGGACATATCGCGTTGCCCCAATTGCGTACAGCCTATTGCAATAATTCCAAAGAACAGACTCATCAGTAAAGTGCTCGTAAAAAGCATGACCACTTTTCGAGACGAATTTTTCAAGGCAGCAGAACAGAGAATCGGAGGAATACTTTGTCCGATCCGGTTCAAAATGGGCAGCCATCCCCGCACCCAGCCCGCCCCGGAAATGACATCCAGAAAAGCGGGCATGATGACGGTTTCTGTTTTGAAGATCCACGCCAGCCGCAGCAGGATATTATGTCCGGCAAGGACAAGAAGATTTCGGTTTTCAAGATGATCCCGAGAAGGTTGGTTCAGTTTATCGTCGATATGATTCACAAAGCCAGTCGAGGGAAATCCCCATATTTCTGGGAAAAGGAGAGAATTCAAGTGGAGTAAGAAAATGCCCGTTCGTTCTGCAAGTAGTTTTTGATGTGTATCGTTCTACTTTAATTTAGAAACGTGATACCGGTAGCACCGGGAGGGACAGCTTCCCGGGTAATTATAGCATGATGAGAC
>WFOZ01001017.1 GCA_015487825.1 Planctomycetaceae bacterium | reverse complement strand
GACATATTCCGCCCCCAGTAATTTGGCAGCAGCAGCCGCTTCATTGCGACGAACATTGGCAATCTCTTTTCTGGAAAGATCCATGCTCCCCAAATCGCCTGCTGTCATCGTACTACAGACAATTTCGCAACCACGGTCTTTCAAAATAGCCAGCGTTCCCGCACATTGAATTTCGATATCATCCGGATGCGCGTGAATAGCCAATATTCGAGTCACCTCACTCGTCATGATATTTCCTTTTTTCTCGTTGAATGTCTTCTCAGCATCAATCAAACAATAAGTACGGCATCTTCAATTCTGTATGATAACTGATTACTTCTCTGTTGAACATCGAACATCGCCATTTCGGTGGATTGTTATCAGCTGGAGTTCTCGCTTTAGCGTGTATTACAGAGCCTTCTATTTTAACGGAAAAGATCGAAAAATGCGTCGCGAGGCACTCTACGGGATGAGCCAACTCAGCCTGTGTCATCATTAAAGCCGCAATCATTTCGTCCCGTACAATACCAGCATCGCGTCGCCGTAGCTGAAAAAACGGTACCGCTGCTCGATAGCTATTTCATAGGCATGCATGACCTGCTCATAGCCAGCAAAAGCACTCAACAGTACCAGAAGTGTCGATTTCGGCAAGTGATAGTTCGTGATTAAGCCATCGACAATATTGAATTGAAATCCGGGACGAATAAACAAATCTGAATCTCCTTCCCAGGGCTTCAGATCTCCAGAATGAGCAGCCGATTCAAGTGTTCGCATCGATGTTGTTCCCACTGCAATGATCCGGCCCCCCTGCTCTTTCGATTTTTGAATCATCTCTACTGCGGTTGCATCAATCTCGCACCATTCCGAATGCATTTCGTGCTCGTCGAGGTGGCTGACCGAAACCGGACGGAATGTCCCCAGTCCGACATGTAGAGTGACATAGACAATCGAAATTTCAGCATCCTGACATTTCTGGAGAAGTTCTTTTGAAAAATGCAGCCCGGCGGTGGGAGCAGCAGCGGCTCCGGGAACATTCGCATAAACAGACTGATATCGCTGTGCATCTTCCGGCTTCGCCTCGCCATGTCGAATATAAGGAGGCAAAGGGACAGAGCCAATCTGTTCCAGCAATTCCCAGACAGACCTTTGATCCGAAAGCTCAACAACCGGACGCACCTTCCAACGCCCCTGTTCGCCTTTTTCAATTAGTTCAAGCTGCAAGCCGGCTGCATCATCTGATTGACTTTGAGGAACCGCATGCACCGTCACTTTTTCGCCCGGCTGCAACTTGCCGCGGGTTTTACTCAGAATTTCCCAGGTTCGATCAGCCTGCAAGCTTAAGAAAAGACCTTCCCATTTGCCTCCCGTCTGATCCCGCACACCCTGCAAGCGGGCAGGTACAACACGGGTTTGATTCAACACCAGGCAATCGTGAGGATGAAGATATTCTACAAGATCACAAAATTTACGGTGTTCAATCTCTCCCGTTTTCCGATCCAACACCATCAAACGTGATTGATCACGCTGCTCGGCGGGAGTCTGTGCAATCAATTCTTCAGGAAGTTCATAATCGTAAGATTCAATCAAATTCAAATCCGGCATGGAGAGTTTTTACCTGGTTGTTAGAATTACTTTGAAAGATATAGAATACGATATATCCTGCCTCGGAAACGGGCATGGTAGTAAGAAAGAGTGCGGATAAAAACTCCAGCGGAAATAAATATGACTGAGCCCCCGGCTTCACCCATTCCAATTCTGTTTTGCATCACCGAACTCGACCCCGGTGGAGCAGAACTTGCGCTGGTACAGCTTGTCACTCGACTGAATCGTGAACACTGGGCTCCACATGTCGTTGCGCTGGGCGGAGAAACAGAGCTGGCTGCGAAGTTACGCTCAGCGGATATTCCGGTTACCTGTCTGAACGCAACAAGTTCGCGACAATTTTCGATCTATCCCCGGCTCGTCAAAGAAATCCGCAGAATCAACCCGGCCATCGTGCAAACCTACCTGTTTCATGCGAACATTCTGGGACGTATGGCTGCGCGAGCTGCGCGCATCAAACATGTTGTCAGCGGAATCCGTGTCGCAGAACGGCGAGGAAAATGGTATCACCGGGCCGAACGCTGGACCGACCGCTGGGTCAACAGGCACGTCTGTGTCAGCCAGGCGGTGAGAGATTTTACCGTCAAAATGACTGGAATTTCTATTGAAAAAATGATTGTCATTCCCAACGGGGTCGATGTCGAACGGTTCGCAAACGCTTCGGCTGTCCCCAGAGAATCTCTCCCCGACTGTGACGATGAAAACCAGATTGCATTGTTTGTGGGCAGGTTGGATCAGCAAAAGGGAGTTTTCGATTTACTGACAGTTGCAGATAAATTACGAGAACAGTTTCCACTTTTGAAATGGCTGCTCGCAGGAGATGGGCCGCTCAAGCTGGAAATGGAAGCTCGAATAAAAAATATGAACTTGCAAGATCGTGTCCATTTACTCGGCCGACGAAGCGATATTGCTGAGCTGATGCAGACGGCAGACTTGTTC
>WFOZ01001016.1 GCA_015487825.1 Planctomycetaceae bacterium | reverse complement strand
GGAAAACATATTCGCCTACCAGCAGACTTGCTATTCAATCAAAATGTAACATAAAATTCCACTCACAAAACACCCCCTGTTTGGTTCCGGCTACGCCGGGTTAGGTAACTAAAATGAAAAACTCCAATTTTCCGGGCAGCCGCCACCTTCTTAATCGAAGAGGATTTCTGAATCAGACTGTTACCGGTTTAAGCAGTATCGCATTAACGGCGATGCTTGCCGAGCAAAATCTGTTAGCGGCAGAACGAACCGTCGGAGGAGCTTCTCCGATCCGTCCTCAGATCGATTCCGGCAATCCTTTCGCACCACGAAAACCTCACTTCCCGGCTGCTGCCAAAAATGTGCTTGTCATTTTCTGTTCCGGGGCCTGCAGTTCAATTGATACTTTCGACTACAAGCCGGCACTGATCAAGTACCATGGTAAACCGATGCCCGGGGGTGAAAAACTTGTTACTTTTCAGGGCGCACAGGGGAACCTGACACGCTCTCCATGGAAATTCAAACCACGCGGCGAATCGGAAAAAATGATCTCAGATCTGGTTCCTCATCTGGGAGAACTGGCTGATGATATCTGTTTTTTGCATTCAATCAAAAGTAAAACAAATACACATGGCCCGGGTGAGAATTATATGTCAACCGGCAACACACTTGACGGATTCCCAAGCATTGGTGCGTGGACAAGTTATGCATTGGGAAGTGAAAACAGCAACCTGCCTGCCTATGTCGCCATCCCCGACCCACGTGGGACGCCTCAGGCATCCGTCAACAACTGGGGACCGGGATTCCTTCCGGCTACCTTTCAGGGAACAGATTTCAACGCAACAAATCCAATTCGAAATTTGAAACGCCCCGGTTCGATCTCCCCCGCAACCGATCTGGCAACTCGCAATTACCTCCAGCAACTTAACTCGCAACACTTAGAACGATTCCCTGGTGATACTGAATTGGCAGCCCGGATTTCAAGTTACGAACTCGCTGCAAGAATGCAATTGAGTGTCCCTGAAATCAGCGACCTTTCCAAAGAGTCTGCATCGACACTGAAAATGTATGGAATTGATGATACAGAAAATGAACTCAAAGCATCTTACGCGAAAAACTGCCTGCTCGCCCGGCGTTTAATAGAAAAAGGAGTGCGATTTGTTCAGCTTTTCAACGGGGCATACCAGACAGGAGGCGAAGGAGTAAGCAACTGGGATGGGCATAAAAAAATTGAAGATCAATACAACATACATGGCCCGATTCTCGATCAGCCGACCGCGGCACTTATTAAAGATATGAAACAGCGTGGATTACTTAAAAATACGCTTGTCGTCTGGTGTACCGAGTTCGGGCGGATGCCTACCTTCCAGAAAGGAGCCAGCGGTCGCGACCATAACCCGGACGGCTTCACCTGCTGGCTGTCAGGAGCCGGCGTAAAAGCACCATTCACTTACGGTGCAACGGATGAATTCGGCTACAAGGCTCTTGAGAATGTTTTGACAGTCCCGGATTTCCATGCAACAATTTTACACTTGCTCGGATTGAACCATGAACGGCTCACCTTCTACCACAACGGGCTTGAACGTCGCCTGACCGGTGTTGAAGGAACAGTGATTAAGGATATTTTATTGTGATTTTCTATCTGGCACAAACACGAACAGCGCAACGCTTATCATGCTTCCTGTTACTTTGTATCTTTTTTTCGCCTCTCTCACTGCTGCAGGCTGCTGAACCTCAGGGTTTCAGTTTTGAAAAAGATATCCGACCAATTTTGCGTGCTCATTGTATGGATTGCCACGGAGCGACGCCAAAGCTGGAGGGAGAGCTGGACTTACGACTGGTCCGCTTTATGAAAAAAGGAGGGGAAAGCGGACCTGCTATCGATCTTCAAAAGCCACACGAAAGCCTGTTACTGGAACGAGTTGAAGAAGGAGAAATGCCTCCCGGAGAACATAAAGTTCCTCAAAATGAAATTGAGATCATAAAAACCTGGCTCTCTGCAGGAGCGCCGACACTACGACCGGAACCGGAAAAAATTGGCCCCGGCCTTGGTGTCACAATCGAAGAACGCAGCTTCTGGTCCTTTCAGCCGATTAAACGGCCAGTTGTCCCGGATAATTCCAACTTTACAGCCCAACAGCAAAAGCAGATTCGCACACCGATTGATGCCCTGGTACTCAAAGCCGTTATCGAAAAACAGAAGGAACAGATTAAGCCGGAAGAAATCGTTTTCTCTCCCGAAGCTACTCGCAGAACAATCGTGAAACGGGTCTATTTCGATTTAATCGGTTTGCCTCCTTCACCTGAACAGATGCAGAAATGGCTCGACGATCCTGCCCGCAATGAGATCTGGTTCAGGAAACTGGTCGAAGAGGTTTTGAAGTCACCTCATTACGGGGAACGGTGGGCACGTCACTGGCTTGATGTCGCGGGCTACGCAGATTCTGAAGGTTATTCAACCAAGGATGTCGAACGTCCCTGGGCCTGGAAATATCGTGACTGGGTAATTCGTGCATTCAATAAAGATAAGCCGTTCGATCAGTTTATCATTGAACAACTTGCAGGAGACGAACTGGCTGGCCCAAAAAAAGGAGAGTGGACTGCCGAACAAATTGAATTACTCACTGCAACCGGTTTTCTTCGAATGGCTGCCGACGGAACAGGCAGTGGCGCGAACAATCCGGAAGGACGCAATCGGGTGATGATCGACACGATCAAGATTGTCGGAACCGGATTATTGGGCCTGAGTTTACAGTGCGCTCAATGCCACGATCACCGATACGATCCGATTCCACAGACAGATTACTATGCAATACGCGCCATCTTCGAACCGGCCCTTGATTGTAACGCCTGGAAAGTACCCAACGTCCGCCGGGTTTCGCTGTATACAGACGCGGATCGCAAAAAAGCCGCTGAGATCGAAAAAGAGGCTCAGGTCGTGATCAAACAGCGGAGTAAAAAACAGGAAGAGTTCATGAAACAGGCTCTTGAAATTGAGTTGAAAAAATATGAAGAGCCACTGCGTACCGAACTGCGCAAAGCCTATCAGACTCCCAAGGAAAAACGAAGCGAACAACAAAAACAGCTTTTCAAAAAATACCCCAGTCTCAATATCACTCCGGGCGTGCTGTATCAATATGTGCCCGATGTGAAAAAAGTGATGAAGGAATATGAAACGCGAATATTGAAAATCCGTGCCAAAAAACCTGCTGAGCAGTTCCTGCGGGCGCTGGTCGAACCTGCCAATCATACTCCGAAAACCCGCCTGTTTTATCGAGGAGATTTTCTACAGCCAAAACAGGAAGTTCTACCCGCAACATTAACAATTTGTGTTCCCGAGGGAACGCAACCACAATTCAAAGTGAAAGACGAAGCAATTGCTTCAACCGGACGCCGACTCGCTTTTGCCAGAAGCCTGACCAATGGCAAGCATCCTTTATTTGCCCGAGTGATGGTGAATCGAATCTGGATGCATCATTTCGGACGAGCGCTCGTACCAACACCAGCCGATTTTGGAAAACTGGGAGCAGCCCCGACCAACCCCGAACTGCTCGACTGGCTGGCTGATGAATTTATGAAATCAGGCTGGAGTGTTAAAAAGCTACATCATCTGATTATGACATCAACAGTCTGGAGACAAAAAAGCGACATCACTCCATCCCAACAAGCCAATCACTCTTCTGAATTTGCAGTGCTTCTTCAAAATCAAACCGCATTACTTCGTAAACCATTAATCCGCCTGGAAGCAGAGTTAATACGTGATCGCATGCTTGCAACAACCGGGCAACTCGATCAGAAATTATATGGGCCGCCGCTTGATATCAAAGAAGATGACTCAGGTCAGGTAGTCGTCTCTGGGGCACAGACCAGGCGAAGCCTGTATATTAAATCGCGACGAAGCAGACCGCTGGCGATGCTGCAGGCGTTTGATGCACCAGTAATGGAAACAAATTGCGAAATTCGTCCGAGTTCTACCGTGGCCACGCAATCATTGATGTTGATCAATGGGAATTTCATTCTCGATCAGGCTGCAAAGCTGGCAGACCGCGCAATAAGTGAAGCACATAAACTGCCTGCGGAATATATTGCCAGACTTCCAAAGATTGCCTCCAAAGGAACCAGCATCTGGCAATACGGATATGGAATGTATGACGATAAAACCAACCATATAGCTACTTTTCAGCCACTCACGTTCTGGACAGGTTCGCAATGGCAGGCAGGAGAAAAACTACCCGATGCCAAACTAGGCTGGGTATTGTTAAATAATTCTGGCGGACATCCGGATCGGGCAGATCGGGCGGTTATTCGTCGCTGGGTTGCTAAAGCAAATGGAGTTATTTCTATTGAAGGCACCCTCTCCAACGGTTCAGCCAATGGGGATGGTGTGCGTGGCCGGATAGTTTCCAGCCGATCAGGAAAAGCAGGGCAATGGTCTATCAACAACGCAACTGTCAAAACAACTGTTTCCGGATTGAAAGTTCAGGCAGGTGATACAATTGATTTTGTTACCGATTGTATCACAAACCATAATTCCGACTCCTTTAACTGGCCGGTAACGATATCGCTACAGATTTCAGAGACAGAAACAGAAACATTTTCCTCGAAAGAAAATTTTAGAGGCCCACTCGATCCACCTGAACTTATCGCAGCACGCATCATTAAAGCCTGGGAACTCGCCTTGTGCAGAGAGCCCACCGAGCAGGAATTGTTCTCTGCCTACCGGTTCATAATGCAACAATTAAATTCGACGATGAAAACAGCAAAAGGAAAAACGGCCTCCCAGCAGGCTTTAACAAACCTCTGCCAGGCATTGATGAGTTCCAACGAGTTTTTGTATGTCGATTAAGCCCTTTCCAGACTTTGAATTGAGAGTTGTTTTTTGGTTCGTGCTCCGTTGTCGCACTATCTGGCTGTACCGACCTCAATAATAAAATTGAAGACGAAGTAGTAAAATAATTCTATGAAAACCAAGACTATGAATAATCAACCAAATTACAACTACTCAGAAAGTCCTGCTGAACACTCTCGCCGTGCGTTTCTTAAAGGAAATGCAATGGGACTGGGAACGCTGGCAGTCACCTGGCTGTTGCAGCAGGAAAATGTTCTGGCTAAGCCAAAAGGTGTTTCTTCCGGAAATCAGGCTTTTGACCTGAAGCTGAAACAGCCTCACTTTGAACCCAAAGCCAAGGCGATGATTTCGCTTTTCCAGCACGGCGGTCCCGCACACATGGACCTGATGGATCCCAAACCGGAATTGAGCAGGTTAGATGGAACCGATTATCCCGGCGAAGTTCAATTCAGTTTCGCTAACGAAGCAAGTAAGAAATTACTGGGAACCAAATGGAAATTTTCCAAACATGGACAGTGCGGAACAGAGATTTCTGAACTGCTCCCTCACACCGCAAAAATTGTGGATGACATCTGCCTGATCCGCAGCATGCACACCGGAGCAAACGGGCATGAGGTTTCCATTCGCTATTTTCATGGCGGCATCCCCGGCGTTCTCGGGCGGCCCCATTATGCTTCGTGGCTGCTTTATGCTCTCGGTTCAGAAACGCAAGATCTTCCGGCTTACATGGTCTTGACTGATCCGCGCGGCTTACCTGTTGATGGAGTTAATAACTGGTCAAACGGGTTTATGCCTGCAATGTTTCAGGGAACGGTTCTCAGGCCGAAAGAACCACGTATTTTGAACCTTGATGCCCCTGAACATTTACAAGGAGATCAACAACGGAAAAACCTCGATTTCCTGCAAGCATTAAATCGTCAACACGCAAAACGATTCCCCGGTGAATCTGATTTGGAAGCGCGAATTGCCAGCTATGAACTGGCTGCCAAAATGCAGACGGCAGCTCACGAAGCTCTGGACATTTCCAAAGAGACCAAACAGACACAAGCCCTTTACGGCCTGAATGATCCGGCAACCAAAGAATACGGCACCCGCTGTTTAATCGCAAGAAGACTGGTTGAACGCGGCGTGCGGTTTGTACAACTTTTCCTGAACGGACAACCGTGGGATAATCACAGTAACCTTGGCAAAGCACTTCCAGCTGTTTGTAAACGAACCGATAAACCATCTGCCGCTCTGGTAACAGATTTGAAGCAACGAGGTATGCTCAATGAAGTGATCGTACATTGGGGCGGAGAAATTGGTCGACTGCCTGTGACACAAAATCAGGGAGGCCCTGAAAAAGATGGAAGAGACCACAACGGTCAGGGCTTCAGCATCTGGATGGCTGGAGGCGGTTTCAAACCGGGGGTAACCTATGGCAAGACAGATGAATTTGGTCATCGGGCTGTAGAAAATATCGTTACGCCTAACGATTACCAAGCCACGCTAATGCACCTGTTCGGCCTGAACTGGGAAGAACTTCTATTCTACAACAATGGTCAGAAACAGATTGTCACCGCAGGTCGCAAAGCTCGAGTGGTCAGCGAAATCATCACTTGAGATTGTTTTCATTCGATAAAAAAACGACCATGAGAACTTCTCATGGTCGCTATTATTAACTCAAACGCAACTACTAAATCCTAGTAGCGTTTACGACCTTCATCAACAGGAACATCGCAAGCGATATCGCATTGATTATCGTCGCAATCGTCAGTTGTGTCGGCCCATGCTGAACCACGGGTATAGGCTTTAACAGCCTGTCCGCCATTACCGTTTTTCATTCCTGAAAAACCGGTGTAGTAG
>WFOZ01001015.1 GCA_015487825.1 Planctomycetaceae bacterium | reverse complement strand
TCCCTGCAGTTCGCCCCGTCGAGAATTTGTTGCCGATAGGAATAAACACGTTTTCGCTGCTCGTCCATAACTTCATCGTACTCAAGCAGGTTTTTTCGAATTTCGAAGTTGTGTTCTTCCCGTTTCTTTTGTGCTTTTTCAATCTGTTTGGTAACCATCGGGCTTTCAATTGCTTCGCCATCCCGCATACCAAGTGAGCTGAGAATATTCCGGACGAAATCGCCCGCGAAAATCCGCATCAAATCGTCTTCAAGCGAGATGAAAAACCGGCTCGACCCCGGATCGCCCTGCCGTCCTGCTCGTCCACGTAACTGCAAGTCGATGCGGCGGGCATCGTGCCGTTCTGTGCCAATCACATACAGCCCACCCGCTTCGCGAATTTTATCGCCCTGCTCTTCCATGCCTTCCCGTTGAGCGATCTTTTTCGCACAATCGTCCCATTCATGCTTCGGGACATCAAGCCGGGATTCGTATTTCTGCTTTAACTCTTCCCAGGCGAGGTATTCCGGGTTGCCTCCCAAAACAATATCGGTACCACGACCAGCCATGTTGGTGGAAATGGTGACCGCTCCGTAACTGCCTGCCTGCGAAACAATTTCGGCTTCCCGTTCGTGATGCTTCGCATTAAGAACTTCGTGTTTGATGCCGGCCCGTGTCATTTTTTTGGTAAGCAATTCCGAATTTTCAATCGATGCAGTACCGATCAGGACCGGACGGCCCGAACCTCGCACTTCTTTAATTTCATTGATGACCGCATCCCATTTTTCATTGGCAGTTTGAAAAATAACGTCCGTATAATTGATGCGCTGAGTAGGACGGTTTGTCGGAACTGCAATCACATCGAGGTCATAAATCTTTGAGAATTCAGCTGCTTCGGTCATCGCCGTTCCGGTCATTCCGCTTAACTTCTTGTAAAGCTTGAAGAAGTTCTGCAGAGTAATCGTTGCCAGAGTTTGTGTCGTCTCTTCAATTTTGACACCTTCTTTAGATTGCACCGCCTGATGCAATCCGTCGCTCCATTGCCGACCGTACATTTTGCGACCGGTATGCTCATCAACTATGACAACCTGACCATCTTCAACAACATAAGTGACATCTTTTTTGAACAGGTGGATTGCTCGCAAGGAGTTGTCTATTAAATGCGGCCATTCCATATTTCCCGCAGTATAAAAACTGTCAACACCTGCTAATTCTTCTGCTTTTCGAATTCCTTCATCTGTTAAATGACAGGTATGCTCCTTTTCCTTAACTTCAAAATGAACATCCTTTTTCAACTGCATCGCAATACGGTGCGCTTTGGGATATTTGCTGATGTCATCGTGAGCAGGCCCTGAAATAATAAGCGGTGTACGTGCTTCATCGATCAGAATGTTGTCGATTTCATCCACGATCGCGTAATCGAGCGGCCCCTGCACCTGCATTTCTTTTTTCGGCTTCATGTTATCGCGCAGGTAATCGAAGCCGAGTTCGTTGTTGGTCCCGTAAGTGATATCGCAGGCGTACGCTTTTTGGCGATCCACATAAGACATCTGCGATTGAATCGTACCGACTGTTAAACCGAGTCCGATATGCAGCGCGCCCATCCACTCCATATCTCGCTTGGCAAGATAATCGTTTACGGTCACGACATGCACTTTCCCCGCAAGCGCATTGAGATAGGCCGGCAGGGTCGAAACAAGTGTCTTCCCTTCCCCGGTTACCATCTCTGCAATATTCCCTTTATGAAGCACGTACCCGCCAACCATCTGCACGTCGTAGTGTCTCATTTTCAAATAGCGAACGCCGGCTTCGCGCACCGCAGCAAACGCCTCGGGGAGAATATCATCCGTTGTCTGTCCATCTGCCAGACGCTCCCGGAATTTGTTGGTCAGTTCCTTCAATTCCCCTTCAGACTTTTTCTGCATGTCCGGTTCAAGTTGAGCGATTCGGTCCAGCAGACTGCCGGGAATAATCTCATCATTCCCGTCTTTATCTCGAACAAAGCCGATCTGCTTGATGATGCGTTCGTTGTGTGAACCAAAGAAGCGCTGGATGATGCGGTTCAACGCAGCAGTTAAACCGACAAACCAGTCTCCAATACGATCCAAAAATTCCATAACTCTCAACTCAATTCTGTATGACTGTCACTCAATGCGTTAGCCGCAGGTCCGTTGTGGGAACCAGGTGATAAAACAAAATGAGTCCATTTCAGTCCGCACCGCAGACCGCACGAACTCATCCCAAGGGATAACACTCCCCGGCTCGCATCGGAAATATTATTTACTCGGCTGATGACGAAAAGCTATTCCGCATCTCTGGACAATCCGGTATAAGTCGGGTCTGTTTCAGATTGCCGTAAGTCTTCAATGCGTAGAATGTTATAATTGATGTGAAATTGGGTCAATGGCGCGTTGAATGCAAACTCGGGAAGGTATTACTTCTGGCTGAAATGAGCAGTCACATGCCTGCTTGTTGATGTTTGGCCAGGCAATCCGGATTTCAGACAGTTGATCTATAAAGAAGCACAGTACGGCTGGTTCATACTGATAGCCGTAACCAAACTGATATTTTTCTAAAATTTGCGAGCCGTTCGCAAAATTTTACCGTTAGTAAAACAGACAGTCCTGTGTGTTGCGTGTGAGCAAGTTCTGTTTATGGCTGACAGTGAGCAGGGGCCGCTATTGCGGACCACGCTGGAAATTCGAGATCTTTATTTCACACAATAACTCGTAACAGCGGCCTCTGCGAATAAGACTGAGTAAATACTATAACTCTATTGAGAGAAGCATGTTATGCGATCAAGGCTAACGTTTTACATTATTCTATCCGTTATCGCCGGGTCGTTTGTTCAGTTGAGCACCCTCGCAAATTCCGTTCAGGCGGCGGATCGTCTTAAATTGTATCATGAGGACTACAGACAACTAAGCCAGAAATACATGAGGCAGCTTTCAGAGCTGCTGGAGGAGTCTCGAAAAACTGACGACTCGGAATTGTCAGACAAGATCGAAAAGCACCTTATATTACTCAGTTCAAAACAAAAGCAATTTTCGGAACTCCCCAAAAACCTGCAACCGGACATTCCAGACAATATGCCGGAAACTGTGCGGGAATTGCATTTTCAGTTTCGCACAATTTCCGATAAATATGCTGGCGATCTTTACCTGCTGGCTCGCAGGTCTATTAAAATATCGCCCACGTTCACTTTTGAACTGCTCAATATTCTGCTTGAAATTAATCCCGATCACCAAAAGGCCCGCTCATTACGCGGCTACGTCCGACAGGGAGATCAATGGTTGACGCCGTTCGAACGGGATCAGTTTCGAGCCGGAAAAGTGGAACACCCTCGCTTCGGCTGGCTGAAGAAATCGTATGTGCAGCGTTACGAACAGGGCGAGCGGAACTTCATGGGAAACTGGATTTCCGAAGAGAAAGAAGCGGAAATTCGGCGGGATTTCCACTACGCCTGGACCGTCAGAACCGAACACTTTCAGATTAAAACAAATCACAGTCTGGAAAAAGGTGTCGAACTGGGACGCAAGCTGGAAATTTTCTACGACTACTTCAAACAGACCTTTGCTGCTTTTTATAATTCGCCGGAACAGATCAAACAATTTTTTGAATCGACTACCGGGCGCAGTAAAACCAGATCACAGCTTTATAAGATCAATCATTTTCGCAGCAAGGATGAATACGTTAAGAAATTGATTAAGCGCGTCCCTCAAATTGCAATCACGAACGGACTTTATCAACTCGAAGATCGCACCGCCTACTTTTATTACGATCCTCTGGCGAATAACGATGCGACTGTTTTCCATGAAGTGACCCATCAACTGATGTATGAAAGTCATCTCAGACAGAGAGATATCGCCAATAACGGGCATTTCTGGATTATCGAGGGGATTGCTAATTATACAGAATCGTTTCGCATCAAACCGAATGGAGACGGCTACACCTACGACGGGTTTACTTACGAGGTGGGGGACCCGCGATTTGTGCGATTTTACTGGGCACGCAAACGCCTGCTTGAAGAAGATTATTTCGTTCCGCAAGAAAAATTTTCCCGCATGGGAAGAATTGTCTACCAGACAGGTTCAACGCCACTACTACAAAAACGGTACAGCCAGGCAGCCGGGTTGGCCCATTTTTATATGCACTATCAGAACGGAAAATACCGCAATGCATTGATGGTTTATATGGCTCAAATCTATCACTCTTCGCCACGAGTACGATCAAGAGTTCGCGGGTTGGATGTTCTCACCGGTGTCGACTACCCAACACTCGACCGCCAATACCGCGAGTATTTGCAGGATCAACTCGAAGAAGTCGGCGACGACGAAGTGATTCAATAATCGTTTCGTAACTATTCAGCGTTGGCGTAGGGTCCGCTATTGCGGACCACGATGGGAGGTGGATCCTCCTATTTCTGCGGTGGTCCGCAATAGCGGCCCCTACAAACACTCTTAATTTCTGCAATAACCAAACATTGCTGAATAGTTACATCGTTTCGAGGATTAAACCGGACGAAAAGAATCAAAAACTGCCCATGTAGGTCGTTGATTGTGTTTATTGATTCTTACCAAAAAATCAAAATCCTGACACATCGCTCGAATCAGCCTTGGCTCATTCAATCTGTGAGTAGACTGAGCCGACTGCATCACATTGCAAATAACAGCTTGTGTGTCAGTTTCGAGATCAGCAACAGCATCAATCGCTGAATGGATTACGACACCTGCGCAACTGGCACTCCTGGCAGTATCTGATTTTGAAACCCGGAAATCAACAGCGGCCAGGGCGGCAAGCCTATGGGCAATTTCAGCTGCAGCTAATGCATCATCGGGTTGTGCTCTATTTTGCAAAACAGATAATGCAATCTCTATCGATTGTTCAATACTTTTAATTTCATATTGTGAATCCAACCATGAAGCAAGAATTGGTTGAACACGTTTTGCTGCTCGTACCGCAACGACAGCCAGCCCTCGAGCAGGCAAACTCTTGATTTCATCATTCAACAAATTTGAGATATTTATTTCTGGCATTTCTTTGCGTGCCAATGAGCCAGTCTTCTTCGCCACTACCTGAGTGGAAGTTGCTCTCATTCTTCTGCTGGCAAATATTTTTCCAGCAACCACATTCCCGTCAGTACTCGTGCATCAATCAGTCGACCAGCTTTCTGCTGCTGTTCCAGCCATGAAGCAGCTTTGTTGAGTGAAATTGTGTGAATTTGAATCGACTCCCCTTCGTCGCCACCCCCTGCTCCGGTTTGGTTGCAGTCTCTTGCCAGAAACATGGTCACGGTTTCATCACACAAGCCGGCTGAGGTAGCGTACTCTCCCAAATTCTCGAATCGTTCGGCTTCGTATCCTGTTTCTTCCCACAACTCTCTGCGAGCCGCTTTTTCCAAATCTTCATCCTCTTCGCCTGCAATATCTCCTACCAGACCGGCCGGCATTTCAATGACCCGACCATCAACCGGTGGGCGAAACTGTTCAATGAAAATCAATTCATTCTCTTTGGTCAGTGTGATAATACAAATCACAGCACGAGCATTGGATCGCCGCACGTACTCCCAGCGACCGGTCTTTACCATCTCAAGAAATCGACCACGGTATAACGAATCTATCTGTCCCATCAGTTGGCCTTCGATACTCTCTCTACTCCGCAGAAATTCCCGTGAAATAATCCGGTTCCTGTCCCTGTTTCCATTTGATGTTACAACCGATACTCGGCTTTTGTGATTCCGGCACCGGTTGTCCGGCGAGCACGGCATCACAGGCTGACTTCAAATCCTCTCCCGTGACAGCGATTCCATTACCGGGCCGGCTGGCATCGAACTGGCCCCGGTAAGCGAGTTTGTGGTTCTGATCGAACAGGAAAAAATCGGGCGTGCAAGCTGCCCGAAACGCTTTGGCGGTATCCTGAGTTTCATCATACAGATACGGAAACGTCCAGCCCGAACTTTTTGCCATTTCAGCCATTTTCTCAGGACTGTCAGCCGGGTGTGTTGAAACATCATTCGAACTGATCGCGATCACCGTCAATCCTTTCTCTTGATACTCTTTCCCGAACTGAGCCAACGCCTGATCCAGATGAATAACAAACGGACAATGATTGCAGATAAACATCACCAGCACCGGTTGCCCCGCAGGCAGATCGGCAGAGGAAACCTGTTTCCCATCGACGTTAAGAAGTGAAAATTCAGGAATGTCACTCCCTAAAGGTAACATTGTTGAAGCTGTCATCACCATAATATTTTCCCCTGATTGCTATGCTTGCTTTCGATAATTACTCTGCACCCGTTTAGCTTCAGAGTATGACAACTCTGTGCTCAAATTACGAATGTCGCACGTCAGTTCATACATCTCAAGTAACTATTCAGTGATGGGTGACTGGGGACAAATTGTCGGAAATAGCGTGAACAATTGACGTACGGCTGGCGACAATTTGCCCCAGATGTAATGAGATGTCCAATTCTGGGGGCAGATTGTGCGAAAGTCTACTGGGTATTCATACTTTTCAAATAACAATCTGTCCCCAGCCACCCTCCCGCTGAACAGTTACCATCTCAATATCTATTATAAGATTGGCGAAAGCAGTC
>WFOZ01001014.1 GCA_015487825.1 Planctomycetaceae bacterium | reverse complement strand
GTATCGCTTGTCGGTCGAATAAAGCCAAGGAGTTTTTAATTGCTCTTGTAGTCAATGCAACCATCGTCAACGCATTCGTCGTCAATACAGTTGCTGTCATCTGTTGAAAAATTGCATATTCTTTTCAACCAGCCTGGTGATTCATCACAGCAACTCTCATCAACACAATTATCCTGGCAGATTCGGGTAAGGGAAAACGGTCCGCTTCCCGCATAAATTGAGTGTGCCGACATGACTGCCAGTACACACAGGGTGAGTGAAAAAGTTTTTAACGGTTTCATTTCTTTCTTCCTGAATTTGAAATGCTTGCTTGGAAATTGTACATGCGGGAAATACCGTCCAGTGGCGTCCCGATAAGTGGCAACACTATACAAATAAGACAAAAACATCTTTATTTAGTGCTGCAGGAAGCGGTTTAAGTTGTATTTTCGATCTCTCCGGCAATATCGACTCAAACCGGATAATCATCAAAAGAGATAAGAGGCATCTTCCTATTTTAACATCCGGGTCTTCCTGTCAGGTAGAATGGGTAAAATGGGGCGTGGAGAATTTATTTCTGACATCGTCTTCTGTTTTAATTTCAGCTCAAAATAATAAGTTTGTTTTTCATCTGATCTCGAAGCTGTGCAACAAGTTACAACAGCTTACCGTTTCTAAAAAGACGTTGACGAATTTTTGAAATCTCACCTATACTCCGGCTCTTCAAGCTGTCGTTACTCTGCACTTCTTCTCTGGTTCCTGCGATCATTACCCCTCACTTTGAATTGCCTCTTTTGAATGTCGGTTGAAACATTGTCCCTGCGGAGATTGTTATCACGGCTGGATTGTATTCCGGTTTTGGTCGCGGTCTGCGCCTGGATCTGTTTTATTCCCTTGAATGTTCATGCTCAACAGTCCGCTACGGCAGTGGATTCAAATGTGACTTCGCTCGATCCTGTTCTCATTTCCTGTGATTATCTTTACGAACAAACACCCGATACGATTGATATCTCTAAACGGCTGAACGGACTCAACGGGTCAGCAGAACAACCTGTTGATTCAGAACGGGTTTTTGTTCTGCTGGGGCATTGCCTTGTTCGACAAGGTAAGCAACAAATGAGTGCCGATAAAATTGTTCTCTGGAAGTCTATCGAGCAGCGTCCCTCGGGAAATATTGAACGGTTGATTGTTTATGCGGTTAGCGATGTACAACTTCCGGACCAGGCCCGGAAGACCGAGCCTGTATTTGTAGAGCTTGTCACTTCTCGAGAAGTCGAAATGCTTTCCCGGTTTGCTTCTGCTCCACAAAGGATTCAAACCGATGAAATAATTGCACTACGAATAGAGGGCGAACAGGCTCGTAAAAAGTTAACCAGCAAACTTGTTCAACAAGCAGGCCATCAATCACCACCTGCTCAACTACCGATGACTGGCCCCGTGATTGATTTTGATTCTCTTCAGGTGACTCCTGAAATAACAACCGGACGCCATATTACGATCTCTCCCCGCAGCATTGGTATCGGGTATAACGTTGAGAGCTTCCCTTCTGAAAATCGCAATCCGGCTGAACAGATTACGATTCTTTCGCAAGGGGTTAATATTGTAATTGAAGGAGTTGATTCTGTTCAGGGGGTACCGGTAGGCACACTCGATCTTTCAGCCGACCAGGTGGTTATCTGGACGCGGGCAGATGCAGATGGCACGATTAAACCTGAAATGTTTCAGGACAGCAATGCACCGCTACAGATTTATCTTGAAGGTAACATTGAAGTTCGTCAGGGTAATATTGTTACCAAAGCATCTCGCGCATACTACGATGTTCGTGAAGATCGGGGCATTCTGCTCGATAGTGAATTGCGCATGCACATGCCGGAGATGGGAGGAGATATTCGTCTGCGGGCAGCAAGCATCAAGCAGTTGTCTCACGAAAGTTTTCACGCGGAAAATGCCTGGATGAGTGCCAGTGAATTCGGCGTTCCGACCTATCGAATAGAATCGGACGACATATTTCTCGAAAATCGATACGACCATGGGTGGCTCGGTAAAGGGGATACTAAAATTGATCCACAAACAGGAATGAAAGTTCCCAGAGCCAGACCGTGGATCACCAGTTTGAACAACCGCCTGCGTCTGGGGGAGACTCCCGTTTTTGTCTCTCCGTTTTTAAGCGGACCGGCCGAAGCTCCTCATATTCCACTGGAAAGTATCACGTTCGGTCAGGATCGCATCTTTGGTGGACAACTGAAAACAAAGTGGGATATGCCCAGTTTACTTGGCTGGGAAACTTCAGCCGGGCTCGATTGGAAAATGCACGCCAATGTTTACACAGAGCGGGGCTTCTGGCTGGGCAACAGTGTTAATTATACGGGAATTGAACCTCTCGGACATCCGGGAAGTTTTTTCGGGGAATCTGAAGCGGTCTGGATTAACGATTATGGTGAAGATAATCTGGGATTGGATCGCAGGAATCTCGATATCGCTTCCAACACGCGTGGACGTGTTCTGTGGCGTCATCGACAGCAGATGACAAACTCATTTTCAATAACCGGGGAAGTAGGTTTCCTCAGTGATCGCAATTTCCTTGAGCAGTATTACGAGAATGAGTGGGATCGTGGAAAAGATAACGAAACGCTACTCAACCTTAACTATCAGGAAGACAATGTTGCAGCTTCGTTGATGACCCGGGCTCAAGTCAATGAGTTCGAATACGATACACAATGGCTGCCTAAAGGAGATGTCACCATCTTGGGAGAGCCGTTGCTTTGGGATCGGCTGGTTTACAGTTCGCGTTCTTCAGCCGGTTACGGCCAGCTTAAACCGGGGATTGCTCCTGCTGATCCGAGCGATCTTTTTGTTCCTCTCTGGTACGCTCCCGCAGCACAAGGGGCGGTTCTTACCACTCGTCACCAACTTGCTGCACCGTTTAATCTGGGACCATTAAAAATCAACCCTTACGTTTTGGGAGAAGCAGCTTACTGGCAGGATGATGGGTTTACCAACAATTCTTTACAGCGTTACTATGGCAGTGCAGGGGTCAGTGCCAGCTTGATGCTTTCCAAATACTTTCCCGATATTCACAGCCGAATATTTAACCTCAACGGACTGGCTCATAAGCAGGTTATTGGGATTGATTATTACTACGCAGATTCTTCTCAGGATTTGGCCAATGTCCCTCAGTACAATGAGTTCGACGAAAATGCGCAGGAACGTTTTCGTACCCGTCTGCTTTTTAATTCTTTCGGCTTGCTGAATTCAACTCTGTTGCCTGGTCAGTTTGATCCCAGGGTATACGCAGTGCGAACCGGAGCGGCTCGAAATGTCAGTTCGCCCTATTTCGAACTTGTCGATGATCAACAGGTGATGCGAATGACCTGGAACCACCGATTACAAACCAAAGTCGGGCCGCCGGATCGTCAACGCATAAAAGACTGGATGAGACTCGATCTGGGGCTTTCCTAGTTTCCGAATGCAGTCGATGACAACTTTGGTGAATCTCTTGGCCTGGCGACTGCCAATTATGTATGGGATATCGGGAATCGAACCAAAGTGCTGGCTAACGGGCAATTCGATTTCTTCGATAATTCGGCACAACTCTGGGATGTCGGTTTTCTTACACAGAGAAGCACGCGAGGAAGCATGTATCTGGGATACCGTCAAATTCAGGGCGGCCCGATCGACAGTCAACTTTTAACGGCTAGTGCCAGTTACGCGATGAGTCCTAAATGGATAGCTACATTCGGAACAGCGTACGATATTGCCGAACGACAGGATCGTGGACAATCATTGACGATCACCGGAATTCGCTCTGATTTTATGGTTAGCGTTGGCTTCTCGGTCGATAGCAGCAAGGGGAACGTTGGCATCGGATTTATGATCGAACCATTTTTGGGGAAACGCGATGCCTCGTCCAATCAACTTAGTCCTCTTTTAAGACCCCGCACACAATGAGTACTAATCAGCAATTATTGGAACAACTCGAAGAGTCTGCCTGGAAAGTCCCTTCCGAATCGGACGGACGATCTCCCTGGAGGAAGCGTCTGGCAGAAACTGAAAGAGGTTTCACGGCCTGCTTTCGTGCCAACTCATCGATGTTCTTTTATTTTTTTTCGACCTGCATTCTGCTCAGCGTTGCGTTTGTACTGGGGCTGAACGGGTTGGAATGGGCCGTTCTGGTTCTAGCAATTACAGCGGCCTTGTGCAGCGAAGTTTTGCACTTCAGTATCCACAAAATTCTGGAAGAAGCTGGTGATCACATTCCACACAATATCAGCCAGTTGCTCAAAATGACAAGAGCCGCTTTCATGTTGCTGCTGGCAGGTTCGACACTGACTATTACGATCCTGCTCGGCTCGAAATGTATCGAATTATATATGCATAATTTTTAAGGCGTTACTACTTTGGATGTCGCATCGTTTCCCGTCTGCACGGCTTCCATTTGAATTGTCATCTCTGCATGTTTCTTGAACTGGTCTCGTTTATCGATAACATTCTTTACTTCGCGATCGATGCGAACAGACCATTTTACCGGTCCGAACGGGGCTTTGTCATCAACCCAGAGTTGAGTTCGATTACTTGTTCTCGATGAACGGTCTTCAATTGCAGAAGAACTTTCGATGCGGTCTGCCTGAAACGTCCCTGCCGGAACGACCACTTCTTCCTGAGCCGCAATTTTTGCTTCTTCAGCAATTAATACCTGAGAGAGAATCGGGAAAACCTGTAATACCTGAGACTTCATCGGTTCGACTTTGCCACTTCCGATCTGGCGATACCCTTTTACGATCGGGATGAAGGCAAGAGAGACATCTGCGTCAAGCGATTTTTTTCCGGTAACAACAGATTCAGGAATGAGTACCTTGTACTGTCTTTTGGATCCCGGTCCTGCTTCCAGCTGACCATCAACTTGCTGTCCGGTTACCATTTCAAATTCAATCCAGACGCAGGGTTGTTCTTTTCCCCGATACTCTGCCTGTTCGCGCTGTAGACATCTGATTTCAAGTGTCCGCTGCCATTGTAAACTTAAATCTCCCTGCTCGCTTTGAGGGCGAAGTGTCACTTGTCGATATTGACCGGAGTACCGAACCCAGGTTCCGCTTTCCGGCAAATTCCACAACAACCCCTGAGCCTGCACCAGCGTAGTAAACGAAAGGCAGCTCAGTATCAGTACAAAATGAACAATTCGACGATTGAAAGCAGAGACTGCTCCCTTCCTGAAGTTCAATCGGGTTTCTCCAGATTGAACACTGTTTTCTGACGAAGTGCTGATACGGTTCATTTGCATCCCATTCACTAACTGTAATGCTCAGGTGATTTCATGTGACCAATCCGGGCAGAACTCCAAGATTGATTTCCAAGTCAGTCTTGTAAGCCCGCCTTCTCTCTTATAATGTCGTCTCAATGAGTTCAAAATGCAATCCTTTAGCAATTGACTACGGCAAAACCTTGGGAAATCATTCGGCCAGAGCACCCAACTCGCAGGCAAGCTTCATGCCGATCTGCTACAACCCGAACAATGGATATAACCTGCCCATCGAAGAGTCGGGATTTTGAGACTCTGGTTACTCATTCTCATGCAAAGAAGGAAATCGCTCAATGATTTCACCTGAATGGCAACAGCAGCGGGAGCATGCCGAGCAGATTTGGCGAGCCGGTGTGAAATCTGTTGATTCGATGCAACTGGTTCGCAATGCGATCTCTGTGACGCAAGCAGAGCTGACGATTTGCGGTCAAACATATTTACGCTCAGATCTGGGGCGCATTGTCGTTGTTGGAGCTGGAAAGGCAGGGGCAGGGATGGCTGCCGGCTTTGAGGCTGCGCTGCCGGATACTTTTCTGGAAAAGCATGTTTCCGGCTGGATAAACATTCCGGCTGACTGCATGCGACCTCTAAAACAACTCCACTTACATCCCGCTCGCCCGGCAGGAATCAACGAGCCCACGGTAGAAGCTGTTCGAGGAACCAGCGAAATTCTGAAATTAGTTGCTTCTCTTAAACCAAACGATTTATGTGTTGTTCTCATTTCCGGTGGAGGCAGTGCTCTGCTTCCCGCTCCGGTTCCGGGAGTGACACTGGAGGATAAACTAACCATCACTCAAGATCTTGCTAAAGCAGGGGCATCGATAGAAGAATTAAATACTGTGCGCAGTTCACTTTCGATAGTCAAAGCTGGCGGTTTACTTCGTGCATGTCATTCGAAAAGAGTGATCACCTTAATCATTTCCGATGTCGTAGGTGACCCTCTGGAAACAATCGCATCAGGGCCGACTGTATTGGGCGAAAATAAAACAGGGCAAGCAATTGAAATACTGGAACGCTATCTCTCTGACCAGGTCCCTGAGAATGTATTGGGATATCTCGTAAAACAAAAAATGGCTCCAGATAAATCATCTACCGAACATGATTCTGAAATCATTCCGCAAGTCGTCAATATTATCTTGGGTAACAATGCAGTGGCAGTGAGAGCAGCCTCCGATTTTGCGAAGCAGATTGGATATGATGTAATCAGCCTCGGCTCAGATCAAACCGGCATTGCCAAAGAAGTTGGAGTTGAACTTATAACAAAAACACGTGAACTCAAGAAGCAGCACAAACAACCTCTGTGCATAATCTGTGGTGGAGAGAGTGTTGTTCCCATCCCACCGGATAGCAAACCGGGAAAAGGAGGAAGAAACCAGGAAATAGCATTAGCTGCCCTGACTGAAATTGCTCAAACTGACCAGCTCGAAATTTTATTGTTAGCAGCCGGAACCGATGGAGAAGATGGCCCAACCGATGCTGCCGGTGCGTTTGCAGATGCAGAAACGCTGCGAAGAGCCAACCGGTTGAATCTGGAAATTTCCGACTTCCTGAAGCGTCACGATTCTTACCGCTTCTTCCAGGCTTGTAATTCACTCCTGATCACAGGCCCGACAGATACCAACGTAATGGATTTATGCATTATCCTGGCGAAATGAGATATCGGTTTTATTGAAATCCTGCGCAAAGAATCTCAAGTAGCCTACTCTTACAAGGGGGCGATTCAGCCGGATAGAAAAGAACAAGACAGCCTCGGTACGACTGGTTCATACCAATTTCTGATACTGTAATGAAGTCTTTCAGGTAACGCCAAACCCGTCAGGTATCATCGATATTACTGAATCGATGATACCCGTGTTGATGCGGGATCTGCTTACTACTGGCTATTTTTTCTTGAATTCCAACTTGAAATCAATCGTCTTTCCACCTTCAGGAACATCGGCGGTCAGCGTGGTTTTTTCGTCAGAACTGTATTGAGGAGGTAGGTGTTCTACTCCTTCGGCTCCTCCTTCAGGCCCTTCTTCAAGAGGAGAGCCATCCGGTTTGGCATACTTGGAAATTACCACTTTATATTTTCCTGTCGGGCAACCTTCACGACCATTCAAATCTTTAATAGTGTACTTACCATTTTCATCTGTAGCACCGTAGCAGGGTCTGCCAGTTCCCATGAAGGTCACCGATGCCCCCTGTAACGGCTCCCCGTTGAGTGTCACTGTGCCTGAAACCGGAACGACATCGGGTAAATCATCACCACCGCCACCACATCCAATTATAGCAACGGTTGTTAATAGCAAAGAGAACATGCACATCTTAGAAATTGTAATCATTAGTAGCTCTTTTACTTTCTCCATGGGTCTACAAAAAAACCGAGATGACCAAGATCGAAACCATGATCATCTCGGACGTAAAACGAAATGCTATGCCAAGACTATTTTGCTCACTACCTTAAAACTCACCTATAGGATTGCCATCTGCAATGTAAGCCAGGTTTCGACGAGTCGTCGTGTCAATGTTTTCGCTGATAAACCGAACAGATCCATCAGCCAGACAAACCTGCATACCACCCGGATGAGTACTACCAGGAGCACTCCAGTCACCTAGTGAATTACGAGTAGTATCGGCAAAAGGTGGCGTGCGCCAAGAGCAGCAAGGCCAGAAGTTAATACCTCTACCGTAGGTAAAGTCAACTCCCCCTCCTACCCATTTCGTGTAAGCCCAAGTTGGAGCGACACCGTTTTTGACATCGAGTGTCGTTTCTGCAACGGCTACAGTATTACTTGTACCATCAGAAATGTCACGGAAGCGACAACTGGAAGAAAGACCAAACATCCTGCGGGAGGATTTAGGCTCATTAATCCACAATCGCCGCCAACTGGAATAGCGAGCGATTGAGAAATCGTAAGATGTTTTCGCACCAGGATGCCCGTTGTTGTTTGCCTGATCGTAAATTCGGTAATTCACGGTATTTCCGGTGTAGAATCTATTACCATCGTCTGATGGGCAGAGCAAGGCTGTAACC
>WFOZ01001013.1 GCA_015487825.1 Planctomycetaceae bacterium | reverse complement strand
GTAACAACTGTGTATATGCGGAAGTTACCTTCAACATCTTTACTCGGATCGATAATATGCGTTAGCAGTTCATGTTTTGTATGCACAGCCATTCCGGTTAGATCCGGGCCGATCGCTTCGCCTTCTCCACGGTATTGATGGCATTTCATGCAATGTTTTTTGAAGACAGCTTTCCCTTGTACATGGTCGCCTTTCTGCTTTGTCAGATGCAATAATTCTTTGAGCACTTTTTGCCGATCAGGACTTGGAAGACTTCCTTCGCCTGTCAGTAATTTCTTTGCCTGTTGACGAATATTTTTATCCGGATGGCGAGCGAGGGATTGTTTCTGTTCCAGCGAAAGATCAGAAATCGTGATGCCATCTTTCTGAATTTCAGAAAGAAATTCCTTTGTCATTTTTGGACGCGAAAGGAGCACTCGAATAGCCATCAGTTTTGCAGAAGGGGTCATCGAGGCGGCGCGTTTAACAATAGCTTTTCCCGCCCCCGGTGCTGTAGATGCCTCCAGAGATTCCAGGAGTCCACGAGCTAATTCCAAATCTGTTTGAAGTCTGATTGCTTTCAGTATTTCGGTGACAACAGGAAGATCATCAGGTTGAAAATCCACAAGTTGCTTTGCCGCCTTAACTCTTTTTGTTGCTGAAAGTTTGTTGTCACGAACAAGATTCAGTAAGGAAGTAACAATTAGTTCTGAATACTTTTGAAACTCATCAGAACCCCACAGGCCTGCGAGTTTAACAAGTTCCCCCTGACTGTTTCCTTCTAGCTCGATCAACCATCCAGCCAGGGCAGATTCTGCCTGTGAATTTAATTTGGCGCTGTGCTGTTTGGGCCAGCCACGATTCATTCCTGCGAGAAATGCTTGTGCCAGTTGTGGTTTTGCCTGTTCCAGAGAAAGAATCAGTTGATTTAACTCCTTTGAACTCGGCTTACTGCGAGCAATATGCTCTGCGATTATTTCAACAACGGGTAGTGTTTCTTTACGAAAATCTTTTTTGTCCAATGCTGCCAGGAAAGCATAAGCATCTGTTCCGGCTGCACTGATTACCGCGTCCCGATACCATCGATCAGTAGTAAACTCGGGCGTTTTGCACATTTTCGCGATTGCGATTCCGGCCGATTGACTTGGAGATCCATCAGACAGCGCCAGAACGGCTGCCAGTTTTACTTGTGGATCCGGGTCCTCAAACATTTTCGAGGCGAGCAACGTTTTGCTAAAGGAATCGAGGTCGGATAAAACCAGTACCGCGTTTCGCCTTACCCCCGCACTGGGATGCGATAAAGCTCGTATGACAGCTTCTGAAGCAGTCCGATTCCCGGAGATTGCTCCAAGCCCTTTGAGTGTCCACAACGCATGAATGGCTGCGACATTGAGACCGATTTGATCTATTTTCTGATCGTTGATCAATGTAATCAAATCAGGAACAATATCTCGTTTACCTCGTTCGACCAATAATCGTTGAGCATGTTTTCTCCAGAACATGTTGGAATGCGTAAGAGTTTCTACGAGTTGCTTTGGAGTTGCGCTGGAGAGATCAAGAAGTTTCTCGCAAGGCCTGCCTTTGTAAACGAGTCGATAAATCCGACCGTGCGTTTTATCACGCAGTTCAGATTCGTAAGCGCTCCCTTTTCCGGTTTTGAAACCTTGTGGTGTCGGGTTATGCTGAACGATGTAATTGTACCAGTCGATAATCCAGACATTTGCATCAGGACCAACTTCAGCCATGATCGGAGCCGACCATTCGTCATCGCTGGCAATCAGGTTCATGGGGCTGGTTGAATGGAAGCCGGCACCATCCGGGTTCAGCAAAAAAGTACCGATCAAATGCCCGGTTGGTCCACACACAAACGCAGCCCGGTTCCAGAAATACTTTGGATAATGCCGTGCGGTGTAAATGGAATGCCCTGCCGCTGAAGTATAGCCGCCATGCACATCAACCTGTCGAATTTTATCGGTAATCGGTTCAAACAGATACGTATCTGCAATACCTTCGAGCCGTTTGGGAGCCCAGCCTTTAACTCGTTCATAATAGCGATTCGGAATCGGCATATATTCACTCGGATTGCGATTCGCTGTTGAACCGAAAACAATCCCTTCTTCTGAAAGACCAAGCCCCCAGGTATTATTGTTGGTTGATCGTAAAAATTCGATTTGCGAGCCATCAGGTCGAAAACGAAAAAATCCCATACGAAACGACTGTTGCGATTCACCATTTATTGTCGGACTGGAACTGTTATAGCCCTGCATCGCATAAATCCAGTTGTCCAAACCGTACTGAAAATTACTCACGCCGCCATGAGTATCTCCCAGCGCCCATCCGCCAAATAACTTCTTTCGTACATCCGCAACATCATCCCCATTGGTATCTTTGAGGAATAGCGTTTCCACACCGTTTTGTACAATCGCCCCGCCCTGCCGGAAAGTGATGGAAGTCGGGATGCTCAACTTTTCTGCAAAAACGGTAAATTTATCTGCTTTGCCATCGTTGTCGGTATCTTCACAAATTCGGATTCGATCACGCCCTTTACCTGGCGGTTGCAGTTCGTTGGGATAATCAGATGTTTCACAAACCCACAACCTGCCACGTTCGTCCCATGTCATGGCGATGGGCTTACCTTTTAAGTCTGGTTCAGAAACAAACAATTGCAGTTCGAAGCCGACCGGAGTGACATAATGCTTTTGCGATTCCTCCGCCGGCAAAGGTTTTTGCATCATATTAAGAGCTTTTCCCTGTGCTCCCCACTTTTTACCGGGAGTGTAATTGGGAATTTTCGGACCGACATTAATGTAATCGAATGGCTTCAGATTATTAGCTAATTGAGTCATCTGTAAACGATCAACAAACGGCCCCGCCTGTCGAGGATTCTGCCCGATTGCCCAACGAATTCCCCGTTCAATAAGGTTATGGAAACCGGGGTTGCTCCAGGTTCGTTCATCGTGCCCCCAGGCAGTATAAAAAACTCTCCCCCTGCCTTCTGTTCGAACCCAGGTCCAGGGTTCGAGTTGCCCATCCTGCACCCGATATTCAAGCACGGTTCGATTTTTTTTATTGTGCCGATGATGAACATAGGTCTCATCCCAACTGCGAAACCCATGATAACCTTTCATGAGAGGATGGTCAGGTTCTACAATTTCTGTTCGGAAAATCCCCGTAGCGTGCTTATGAAATTGCGCACCACAAAGTTCAACGTACTTATCAGAATTCAAAAAACAGAACGATGCACAATGCAGCGGTATAAAGCCTTTGCCGGCTGCTACAAAATCAAGAAGAGCTTTTTCCTGAGCCGGTTCAATTTTCTCGATGTTTGCGAAAATCAGCAGCCCATCATATTTGTTGAGGGTATCTGCCTGAAGCTGATTGACATCTTCGGTGTATGTCAGTTCGATTCCCGTTTTTTTCAGCACAGGTGCTAATTGCTGAAACCGTTCGAAGGGGCGGTGGAGGCCACGGTCTCCAAGAAATAAAATGCGAGCAGCATCTCCGGCAAATGAAAATGAGTTCCCCGTCAGTAAAGAGACGAACGCGGCAAGCACCAGGAATTTTCTTAGGTGGAACATTTCTTCCTCCATTTGTCGTAAAAGTTTATCGTTCCAGGCGATTCTATCTGCTGACTCCCAAAGTTGTTAACTCTCTGTCGGTGATCAATAACCGGCAACCAAGTCGCTTTGCTCTGTTTATCGCGTATTGTTGTAACTTTTTATGATCAGGATATTCGATACAGAGAATCGGCTTGCCTTCTTTTTTTAATTGTTTGAGGAAGTTGATTCTATATCTGGTTCCCTCTTCATCCTGTTTCTGCTCGCCATCGGTGAAGAGGTCTTCAATGCCAATCGCGTTTATTGTCTGTCTGAAAGAACGATCTTCCAGCAACGGACTGCCGTTTTGCGGGATGATCAGTGCAGATCGGTTTTTCTTTCTGGCACGTGCTGCAACAGTTTGCACCCAGGCAATCATATCTTTGCGATAGCTCTGTTTTGTCACAGGATTGAGGCGGTTGTCGATCCAATCCTTGCTTTCAGGATCGTATTCAAAGTCTTCGAATAGATCGACTTTGTCGAGATACAATCCATCAAAACCTTGTGCAGCTATTTTATCGATTTCGATCAGAATAATCTGCTGCCAGGATTTCATCCAGAATTTAATACTGTAGTTGCCGGGCCAGTCAGGATTCTCTTTCATCAGAAAATCGGGTCGGTTCTGCTTCCACTCCGTCTGCCAATACGTACGATAATCTTCTGCTTCGCCGATTGATAAATACGCGATTATCTTTCGCCCGGCTTTACCACTGCGAATCGTCTGAAGCTCTGCAGAAGTCCAGCGGGCCTGTTCATCGCCTGCAAAGGAAACATCCAGAATAATCCAATCCCGATCACAATTCGCCAGTTTACTGATGGCGGAATCACGACTGTCTGCCAGTTGCTCAGGCTGAAGAACATAAGCAAAACAAGCCGGTGCTTTTTCACCTGCAGCTACTTCAAAATCTGTTGCCGTGAAGAATAAGGCCAATGATAGAACCGTTGTTGCAATATTATTCATGGAACCAACTCGCTGAATTTTCTCAATTTGAACCGAATTTCGTAGGATCCGCTGGGGTGAGATTTTATTTCAAAACAGTTTTGCATTGGAATAGTAGCGCGACATAACAGTGCGCCGTAGTAAAAATAACACAATCAGGTTAACCAATTTGAACCAGATGAGCCAGGATGTCTGCATGTAGGCTTCGCAGAAGTCAGAAAGTGCAAAGGTGAAGAATGCGAAGCTATACCACAGTTCCAGAGAAGAATTTCTATTTTTGAGAAAGCGGCGAAGTGTCAGAAAGGTGAAAACAAACCAGGCACAACCTTCCAGAATGTTGAACCAGTGATAAACGGTATCAAACCATGTCGCATGAGAAGTCGGATAGCGCCACCATGTATGCAAAAAAATGATGTCGATTAAATCAGACACAGTAGATTGTTCCTCGTGCATGACATACAGAGAATGTCATGTCAAAATGAAAAAGAAAATCAGGCTTTTATCAATGATAATGCTGTGCGAGGAGGCAGGATATTCATTACTACGAAGAAAAAAGAAATAAACAACAGAGACGCAGAGGACCCAGCACGGCTGGTTTGTTTTGACAGCCGTAACCAAAATGAAACGTTAGAAATTTGCGCAAGCCGCAAAGAAATTAACTGTTAGTAGCACGGAGGCAAACAATAAGAAATGACTTTCAAAAAATTAAAAAAGCAGATTGAATTTCAATACTTTGCAGGCAATGCATGAAATTCTTTTCTTCGTAACCTCTGCGTCTCTGTGGTTTTTATAATTTTTCTTGATTAGCTCCAGTTTACTCGAGTTAAAAATGGCATTATATCTCTTCGTCTAATTCATCTGGATC